>JAPKDO010000244.1 GCA_028822535.1 Acidimicrobiales bacterium | reverse complement strand
TCCAACTCGCAGTACCTCGACCGGAACCACGGGTCGATCCTCATCGTGTGGGACAAGCTCTTCGGCACGTTCGAACCCGAGGACGAGCCCGTCGTCTACGGCCTCACGAAGAACATCGAGTCGTTCAACCCGGCCGTGGTGGCGTCGCACGAGTACAAGGACATCCTCCGCGACGTCGCCGCCTCTGACAACTGGGGCGACCGGCTCTCGTTCGTCCTCCGGGGTCCGGGCTGGGCCTACGAGCGGCATCGCGAACGGTCCGAGCTCGAGCCCGTGACCGCCGGCATCTCCTGACGGCCACCTCCCGTCAGGTCAGGCCTCGATGCCCGACGCATCGAGCGTCTCGTCGCCCAACCGGCGGCCGAGTTCGATGAGCTCGGTCGCCCGGTGGAACTCGAACGTCCGGGCGCTCGACTTCGGGACGTCGATGATGACGTCCGGCGGATAGCCCGCCAGCTTGTAGCTCGACAGCGTCGCCTGCATCACCTCGAACGACAGGTTCATGATGTCGAACCGGCCGAGTTGTTCGATCGTCTCGGCGTCGCCTTCACGCTCGTCGTCCCGGCTGAGTCGCGCCCGCACCGTGTCCCAGTCGAGAAGTCTGCTCGCTCGCTGACGAAGTGTCTCCGCTGCCGAACCGTCGCGTGACGGTGGTCCGTCCTCCTCCGAGTACACCGGCCCGGAGGGTCGTGTGGGGGTGTGTCGCGGTGAGTCGCCCGACAGGTTCACAGCGATCGTGACGTCGGCCTGGGCAGACAGCGTCGGCAGGATCGGGATCGGGTTCATGAGCCCGCCGTCGACCAGGAGTTGGTTGTCGGTGATGACCGGTGTGAGCAGCGACGGGATCGCGATCGACGCACGGATCGCGTCCGCCAACGAGCCGTCCTGGAACCAGACCTCGCGCTGCGACAGGAGGTCGGCGGCGACCGCGGTGTAGTGGAGCGGCAGGTCTTCGATCGACACGTCGCCGACCATCTCGCTGACCACCGCGAACAACTTGTCGCCACGGATCGCACCCATCGACGAGAGCGACAGGTCCACGAGGCGCAGGACGTCGACCTGTCGGAGCTTCACGACCCAGTCGCGATAGTCCTGGAGATGCCCGGACGCGTAGACCCCGCCGACGAGTGCGCCCATGGAGCACCCGGACACGGCGATGATGTCGAACCCGCGCTCCTCGAGCGTCTCGATCACGCCGATGTGGGCGTAGCCGCGGGCGCCACCGCTGCCGAGCACCACGGCTGCGGTGGTCCGTCCGCTCGTGTGCTTGTCGGTCACGGCCACGGGACCATCTTGTCGGTTCTCGCGAGCGCCGGCGACATCGTCGCGCGCTCGAGACAACTCAGCTCGTGAGACGTTGTTTCACCAGCGCGGAGACCGCCTTGCCGTCGGCGCGACCGCCCACGGCGGCCATGACGGCCTTCATCGCCTGGCCCATCTGCGCCGGCTCGCTGAAGCCGCCCTCGGCGAGGGCACCGTCGACGATCGTCGCCAACTCGGCCTCGTCGAGTCCTTTCGGGAGGTAGTTGGCGAGGATGTCGCGCTCGGCGATCTCCTTGGCGGCCTGCTCGGGACGGTCGCCGTCGCGGAACGCCTCGGCGGCTTCGTCGCGCCGTTTGACCTGGGTGCGCAGGACGGCCTCGACCTCGTCGTCGGAGAGTTGCTTGGCCGCACTGCCGGCGACGGCGGCTTCCTTCACGGCAGCGATCGCCATGCGAAGGGTCGCGGTCGTGACCTGGTCACGGGCCTTCATGGCCGTGGTCAGGTCGTCCTGGAGTCGGTCGGCGAGCGTCGTCACGGGCATCCACGGTATTGCGTCGCAGCTCGGGGACCCATGGCTATGACCTCTGACACACTGTGGCCCGCATGGATCCGGGCCTACTGCTGATTCCGTTCATCTCGGGCGTGATCGGCTACGTGACGAACTTCGTCGGGATCAAGCTGCTGTTCTACCCGGTGCGCTTCGTCGGAGTTGCCGTACCGGGGCTCCGGGATCTTGCTCGACTCCTGCCCCGCAAGCTCCAGGCGGTGCCCGGCGTGGCGCAGGGACGTCTCGGTTGGCAGGGGATCATCCCGTCGCGTGCCGCCAAGATGGGCAGCATCGCGGTCGACAAGGGAATCTCGAAACTGGGGAGCCCGGCCGAGTTCTACGAACGTCTCGACCCCGACAGCATCGCCGAGCACATCGTCGCCACCGCGAGCGTCGAGGTGCGCGACCTGGTCGAGCGCATCATCGAACGAGAGCATCCGACGTTGTGGCGGGACACGCCGCCCCGGGTGCGCGAAGCGATCCACCGCCGTGTGCGCGACCAACTCCCGGACATCGTCCGCACGGTGACCGCCGACATCGGCACGCACATCGATCAGCTGCTCGACATCAAGTTGATGGTGATCCGCCACATCGAGGCGGACCCGCGGCTGGCCAACCGGATCTTCCTCGAGGTCGGCCAGAAGGAACTGCGCTTCGTCGTCAACTCCGGGCTGTTCCTCGGGGCGCTCCTCGGCCTCCCGGTGCTCGTGCTGTTCCAGGTCGTCGACTCGGTGTGGGTGCTTCCCGTGGCCGGAGTCGTCGTCGGCTACCTCACGAACTGGATCGCCATCAAGGTCATCTTCCTGCCCGTCGTCCCCAAGCGCATCGGCCCGATCACTTTCCACGGACTGTTCATGCGTCGCCAGGCCGAGGTCGCCGGCGTGTACTCCGGTGTCATCGCCGAGGACATCGTCACCCTGTCGAACATCGGGACCGAGCTGGTCCAGGGGGCGAGCGCGGACCGCACCCGGGAGATGATCGGCAACGCACTGCGCCCCGCGGTCGACCACGCGCTCGGGCCGGCGGCGGGAGCGGTCCGCGTGGCGATGGGGCGGGACGAGTACGACGCCATCCGCACCGGCGTCGCGACCGAGGCGATCGACTACACGATGACGCCGCTCAGCGATGCGTCGTTCAACGAGCGACAGAGCGCCGCAGTCCGTGAGCTGCTCACCGAACGGATGGAGGTGCTCCCACCGGAGGACTTCGCCGACATGCTGCGATCGGCCATCGTGGAAGACGAATGGATGTTGATCCTGATCGGCTCGGTGCTCGGCTTCGCCGCCGGGTGCCTCCAGATCCTGACGGTGTGACCATGGCTGACGAACGACCATCCGACGATCCTGCGACCGAGGCACTGCCCGATCTCGACGCCATCCTCGCTGCGGCGCCGGGCCTCGCACGGATCGCAGGGAACGCTGCGGCGCACCTCGCCGAGTGGGCGATCAACAGCACGGTCGACAACGGCGTGGCCACGGCGCGGGCGCTGCGCGACGGTGAACCGACGGCCAAGGTCGTCGGCGATGCGTGGCGTCGTGTGCTTGACCAGACCGGCGACCTCCTCCCGACGCGCGACGATCATCCGGAGCCATCGGCAGACCGGCCCGAGGCCGGATCCGAGGACGACCTGCGTCAGCGTGGCGCGTCGTTGCTACGGCGATCGGCCGACGTCGACCACGAAGAGTCGGCTCATCCGGCCTATGCCCGCATCATCGACGAACTCGCCCCCGACGAGGCCCGTCTGCTCCGTGCCTTCTACCAGGAGGGTCCGCAGCCGTCGGTCGACGTGCGCGCCGCAGGCGCGCTTCCGATCTCGAGTGAGTTGGTCGCGCCGGGGATCACCATGGTCGGGAGCATCGCCGGGTGTCGGTACCTCGATCGGGTTCCGCGCTATCTCAACAACCTGCAACGGCTCGGCCTCATCTGGTTCTCGCGCGAAGCCGTCGACGACGTCGCCGAGTACCAGGTGCTCGAGGCGCAACCCGACGTGGTCGCCGCCCTGGCCGACGGGAAGCGCACCAAGACCGTGCGGCGGAGCATCCACCTCACGCCGTTCGGCATCGACTTCTGCGAGGTCTGCCTCCCTGTCGGAGAGCGGTAGGAAGCCGGACTCGTGGGGAGTGCGAATCGTAGGGTGGCCGACATGGCGTCCCCCGATTACGACGAGTTCGGACTCTTCCACCAGAACGCAGAGGAGGCCGGGATCGACTGGCACGGTTCACCGACCGTGGCCCGGCTGGAGGTCACCCTCGACGACGGTCGTGTCATGCGAGCGCTGCGTTGGGGAACCGCCGCCCCCGAGATCGTGCTGTTGCACGGCGGTGGGCAGAACGCTCACACGTGGGACACGGTCGCGCTGGCGCTCGACCGTCCGCTGCTGGCAATCGACCTCCCCGGACACGGCCACTCCGATGGCATGCGAGCCGGTGCCGCCGTGTCGCCGAAGTCGATCGCCGACGACATGGCGGCCGTCGTCGCCGCTCACGCGCCGGATGCTGCGCTCGTCGTGGGCATGTCGCTCGGCGGGATGACGGCGATGGAGTTGGCAGCTCACCACCCGGCCCTCGTACGCAAGCTGATGATGGTCGACGTGACGCCGGGGGCCGACAAGGAGAAGGCGTCCGACGTGTTGGCGTTCCTCGCCGGGCCGGAGTCGTTCGCATCCTTCGACGAGATTCTCGAACGGACCGTGCAGTTCAACCCGACCCGGTCCGAGTCGTCGTTGCGACGCGGCATCCTCCACAACGCGGTCGAACAGGACGACGGCAGCTGGGTCTGGCGCCACCAGCGCGGTGGCGAGGCGGCGATGGTCGAACGGCGCGACGCCGATCTCGACTTCTCGCAGCTCTGGGACGACCTGGCATCGATCTCGGTCCCGGTGCAACTGGTGGTGGGGGACCGCTCGCCTGTCGTCGACGACGATGACCAGGCGTCGTTCCGGGAGCGTCAGCCCGATGCCGAGGTCATCGAGGTCGTCGATGCCGGTCACTCGATCCAGGGTGATCAACCGCTCGAGCTCGCCCGCCTGATCGAGGCGTTCCTCTCGTCGTGATCTGACCCGGCGTCCGTCCGGTGCCACCGTCGCCGGTCGGCGGTCCGTCATCATGGGACCGTGCGTCGTGCGTTTGCCGGGGTGGTCCTCGCCATCAGTCTGTGGATCGGGTCGTTGGCCTGGACCGGGTTCATCATGACCCGCACGGTCCTCGACCCGGGCCGGTCCGAAGCGGTGGCGAACGCACTGCTCGACGATCCCGACGTACGTGACCAGTTGGTCGCCAACATCGCAGGCGGGCTCGAGTCCGCCATTCCCGACGGCTTCGACGTGGATCGCGCCACGCTCGATGCCGCGGCCGAGACCGCGCTCGACTCGCCCGAGGTCGAGGCGCTGTTCCGCACGGCCTTCGTCGACACGCACCAGGCGTTCCTCGGCGAGGGCGACCCGCCGCGTTCCATCGACGGGGGCGCCTTCGGCAGTGCGGCGCGCTCGGCCCTCGTCGAGTCGAACCCGGAACTCGACGGGCTGCTGCCCGAGTCACCCTCGCTCGAGATCCCGCTGCCGACGGAGCGGGTGCCGAACCTCGGCCCGGTCCGGCGGGCGCTCGACGTCGCCGTGCCGATGCTGGCTGCCGTCGCCGCGTTCGGCGCACTGATGGCGTTGGTCGTGACGTCGAACCGTCCGGCGATCCTGCGTCGTGCGGGCGTGTGGGCCATCGGGCTGTCGGCGTTCGTGTTGCTCTTCGCGTTCGGGATCCCGGCCCTGGCGCACTCATTCGCGCCGTCACAGGCCGCCGTCGTGGCGTCGCTCGTCGGGGCGCTCGCCGAGGCGAGTCAGGGCCCGGCCCTGGTGCTGGCCGGTGCCGGCGTCGCCGGACTCGTGACGTCGCTCCTCTGGAAGCCGGCGTCGAACGCAGTCATGGCCGGACCGCAACCGGCGCCACCTCGCCGGCGCCGCTCCCGTCGTTCGCCGCACCCGCCGACGCAGCGCATCCCCCGCCAGCCGCGTTCCCAACCGGGCTCCCAACCGGGCTCGCGGCCACCGGCATCAACCCGCGCGGTGCCACGGG
>JAPKDO010000016.1 GCA_028822535.1 Acidimicrobiales bacterium | reverse complement strand
CCCGCCTGACAAGAGTGAGAATCACTCCGATTCTGTAGATCACTCGGGCGGGTGCCCGAGGATCCGGAACGGAAGGCATGCGCATGATCCACCTCGACGAGGTCACCGCTCACCGCGGCAAGAAGGTCGCACTGCAGGACGTCACACTCCGGATCGCGCCAGGTACCGTCACGGCGGTCGTCGGACCGAACGGCGCTGGGAAGTCGACCCTGTTCGGCCTGATCAGTGGTCGTCTTCGCCCCACCGCAGGGACCGTCACCGTCGACGGTCCCGTCGCCGAAGTGCTTCAGACGACCATGGTCGACCCGCACGTCCGGCTGACCGTTCACGACGTCGTCTGCATGGGCCGTTACCCATCGTGCGGTCACCTGCGCCGCTTTCGGCCGGCGGACCGTACGGCGGTCACCAACGCCCTCGATGACGTCGACCTCCGCACCCACGAGCGGCATGCGCTCGACCGCCTCTCCGGCGGCCAACGCCAACGGGCACTTCTCGCGCAAGGACTGGCACAGGAGGCCTCGATCCTGCTCCTCGACGAACCCTCCGCCGGCCTCGACCGTTTGTCGCAGGAACGCGTCCTCGAGGTCATCCGAACCCAGGCCGACCGGGGGCGGACGGTCGTGTTCTCCACGCATCACCTTCCCGATGCCAACCACGCCGACACCGTGATCGCCCTCTCGTGTTCGTGCGTCTGTTGCGCTCCCCCCGGTCAGGCCTTCACTGACCCACGGGTGCGCGAACTCTTCGATCCACTCGGATCACTCGAGCGCGCCCCGGCGAACCAATAACAAGACTGAGACTCGTTCTGTATGCTGCTAGCGTTCAGCCATGGATCTCGACACGTATCTCCAGACGAGCGACGTCTTCGGTTGTCACGGACAGGTCACCCACACGCTCACGCTCCGCATCGACGGGACCGTGCAGGTCCGCTTCGCCAACGGCCGTACCGCCGTTGCCGACCCCGAGCGCCGCACGTGTCGCACCCCGGGCATCACCATCCCCGACAGCCTCTGGCCGGAGATCGCGGCGCTGAGCCTCGGGACATGAACGATCGGACCGAACGTGAGCGACGGTGAAGGAGCGGCGATGAGCGGACATGTCGGGCCCAGCGACCCCACCGAGACGATGGTCCGACGGGCCGACCACGCCCTCCTCCCTACCGAGTTCGGGATGTTCACCGTCTACGCCTACGAACCGCTGGACGGAGCTGAGCACGCGGCCCTCGTCTTCGGAGACCCGACTGCCGTGCCCGCCACGCTGGTGCGTGTGCACTCGTCGTGTCGAACCGGCGACGTCTTCGCGTCTCTGCGTTGCGATTGCGGACCCCAACTCCACGCAGCCCTCGCTGCCGTCGCCGACGAGGGCACCGGTGTCGTCGTGTACCTCGATCAGGAAGGGCGCGGCATCGGCCTCCCCGACAAGATCCGCGCCTATGCGCTCCAGGATCGAGGACTCGACACCGTCGAAGCGAATCTGGCACTCGGACACCCCGCCGACCGACGCACGTATGCGGCCGCAGCCCAGATCCTCCACGATCTCGATGTCGAGCGTGTCCGTCTGTTGACGAACAACTTCCAGAAGGTCCACGGCCTCCACCAACACGGCATCGACGTCACCCAGCGGGTACCGCTCCGCGTACGGCCGAACCCCCACAATGCGGCATACCTGAGAACCAAAGCTGACCGGCTCGGGCATGACCTACCTGCTCGCCGCCCCGAGGTCGACCGCGTGGCGCGATGACGGTCACCCGTCGCGCTCCAGCGCAGAGGCACACCTCACGACCCAGACGACGTCAGAGCGCGAGTACCGACGAGATCGCGGTGTAGAAGCCGACGGCGACCAACAGCGCGGCGAACGCACGGAGCAAGGACTCCGCTGGGAGCCGATCAGCAGCCCGCACGCCGGCCGCGACGCCGATCATGGCGGCCACCGTGAACGGGATGGCGATGTCCCACTCGACGGCTCCCGGACCACCTCGAGCGGCAAGGGCCACCGCTGCGTTGATGATGATGACCAGGAGCGAGGTCCCGATCGCCTCGGGCATCGCGAAACCGAGCGCAAGCGTGAGGGCCGGCACGATCACGAACCCTCCGCCGACGCCGAACAGACCGGTCAGGAACCCCACTCCCGTCCCGGCCGCGACGACGGTGATCAGCTTCTTTCGTTGGCCGGCCGGCGCCACCACCTTCGTGTCGGCGTCCCCTCCGACGACTTCTTCCTCACCGACGCGGGTACAGGTGGGACAGCGCGTGAGCATCCGCCAAGCCGCGACGAGGATGAGTCCGGAAAATGCCAAGAGGAGCAGATCCCCATCGACCCGACGATTGAGTGCCGTGCCCACGAAGGAGCCGGCGATGCCGACCAACCCGAACACGATCCCCGAGCGCACCTTCACCCGTCCCGCACGCCAATGCCCGACGAGCCCGAACCCGGAGGCGCCGGCGACGATGAGCAACGAGGTCGTGGTCGCTGCAGCCGGCGTCTGGCCGGCGGCGTACACGAGGACCGGCACAGCGAGGATCGACCCACCTCCACCGAGTGCGCCGAGGGCGAACCCGATCAAGAAGCCGAGTGGCGAAGCGACAAGACCCTTCATCCTCGATCCTTCCGTCCTCCGGGTTGGCAGCTTCGATCGTCGCTAGATACCATACCCCCTAGGGTACCAAGCAGTGGTGCCGAAGAGCCAGGAGACGTGCCATGGAACTCCCTGAAGAGATCACGAGCGACCTACAGGCTCGACTCCGTCGTATCGAGGGCCAGGTCCGTGGCCTGCAGACGATGCTCGACGAACAGCGCGAGTGCGCCGACGTCGTCGTTCAGATCGCCGCGGTCTCGCGAGCGTTGGACCGGGTCGGCTTGAAGTTGGTGGCCAGCGGGCTCACCTACTGCGTCAACAATCCGGACGAAGCGGCCGAGCAGGGCTACGACCTCGCTCGCGTCGAGAAGATGTTCATGCAACTCAAGTGAGGAGCAATCGATGAAGGTCATCACACTGGAGACAGCGTCGCTCGGCGATCGCAGCTACCTGGTCCACGACGGGGCTCTCGCGCTCGTCGTCGACCCACAGCGAGACGTGGACCGGGTCCTGGACGCGGCACGCGATGCCGGCGTGTCGATCACGCACGTGGTCGAGACCCACGTCCACAACGACTACGTGTCCGGCGGTCTGACACTGTCACGCATGCTCGACGCGACCTACGCGCACGCTGCCGACGAACCCCTCCGGTTCGACCATCATGGCGTCCGAGGCGGCGACCGGTTCGACGTCGGCGAGATGTCGGTCGAGGTCGTGCACACCCCCGGGCACACGCACCATCACCTCAGCTATGTGGTCCGCCACGGTGACGAGGCCCCTGCGGTGTTCACCGGAGGATCGCTGCTCTACGGGACCGTCGGACGAACCGACCTGATCTCCGAGGACGCCGTCGACGAACTCACCCGGGCGCAGTTCCGTTCCGCGCGTGAACTCGCGGCGTCGCTGCCCGACGACACTCAGGTCTTCCCGACGCACGGGTTCGGGAGCTTCTGCGCCTCGGCCGGCAGTGACGGCGAGTCCGACGGCACGCTCGGGACGGAACGTGCGATCAACATCGCGCTCACCACCGATGACGAGGACGCCTTCGTCGATCGCCTCGTCACCGGGCTCACCGCGCACCCGAGCTACTACGCCCAGATGGGGCCACTGAACCTCGCCGGCGGCACGTCCGTCGACCTGTCACCGCCCGCCCCTGTCGACCCGGTCGAACTGGCCCGCCGCATCCACCGCGGCGAGTGGGTCGTCGACCTCCGCCAACGGCGAGCGTTCGCAGCAGACCACCTGGCCGGCACCGTCGGCATCGAACTCGCCGACCCTTTCGTCACCTATCTCGGCTGGCTCCTCCCGTGGGGCATGCCTGTGACGTTGCTCGGCGAGACCCCGGACGACCTGGCGGAGGCACAGCGTCAGTTGGTGCGTATCGGCATCGATCGTCCCGGTGTCGGCGCTGCAGGCACACCGGACGAGTGGGCGCCGGACCACGATCATCGCAGCTACCGCTCGGTCACGTTCGCGGACATCGCCGATGAGAGCGGAGATCCCACGATCCTCGACGTCCGACGCGACGACGAGCGAGCGGAGGGCCACATCGAAGGATCGATCCACGTCCCGATCCACGAGGTGATCGAGCGGGCTCCGGAACTCCCGGACGACCCGCTGTGGGTGCACTGCGCCAGCGGCTTCCGAGCGAGCATCGCCACAAGTCTCCTCGACCGTGCGGGACGCGATGTCGTCCTGATCGACGACGAATACGCCAACGCCGCCGACTCCGGTCGACCGCTCGCCGATTGAGCATCCACTGGACACCACCGACATGACAGATCATTCCGACGGGGCGTCACCTGGGCGGCTCGTCGCGTTCGGGATGCGACGACCGAAGACCGTGCTGTGGGCAGCCCTGTTGCTGACCATCGTCTCCGCCGGGCTGTTCGTTCGACTCCAGGTCGACACCGACCCCGAGAACATGCTGCCATCCGACCATCCGACGCGGACGGCGAACGCAGAGCTCCGCGCCCGGTTCGGGACCGGCGACGTGGTCGTACTGGCACTCATCGACGACCGGGGCGTGCTCTCCGACGACAACGCCGCGGCGCTCATCGGTCTCCATGACCAGATCGCTGCGGTCGACGGCGTCGACTCCCGGCGCCTCGTCGGCATCGGGAGCACGGGACTCGACGGCGCGGATGCCGGAGCGTTGCAAGCCGCGGTCGCCGCCAACCCGTTGCTGGCGGGGACCGTCCTCACCGAGGACGGTTCCACGGCGTCGTGGTTCGTTCCCATCGCCGACTCGGACGACGCCGATGAGATCGCTGACGAGGTGGAGTCACTCGTCGACGCAGACCTGTCGTTGCGTGGTACCAGGACCGAGGTCGCCGGTCTCCCGCTCGCCCAGGACGCATTCGGATCCCAGATGTTCATCCAGATGGCCATCTTCGCTCCGCTCGCCGGCGCGCTCGTGTTCGCACTCCTGTGGTTCACGCTCCGGAGCCTCCGTCTCGTCGTACCAGCCATGATCCTGGCTGTCCTCTCCGTGGTCTGGACGATGGGACTCCTCATCGGGAGCGGGAACACGGTTCACATCATGAGCTCGATGATCCCCATCTTCTTGATGCCGATCGCCATCCTCGACTCGGTCCACGTGCTCAGTGAGGTCCACGACGACATCGGCGATCGCGCGCCCCCCTCCGTGACGATCCGCTCCGTCTACGCGCACCTTCGCCGCCCACTGCTGTTCACGACGCTCACCACAGCTGTCGGCTTCGGATCCCTCGCATTGGCGGACATCCCGCCGGTGCAGGTGTTCGGTCTGTTCATCGCCGCCGGCGTGGCCATCGCCTACCTGCTGACCATGGTCTTCCTGCCGGCGTGGCTCACGCTGTTTCCTCCCCGCCCCGGTGACAAGCGGTCACGCGCCAGCGGTCGTGGCTTGGCCGCGACCCTCCCCCGACTGGGCCGTGCCGTCGTACGGCGTCGACGAGTCGTGCTCGGCACGTTCGTCCTCACCGCGCTCGCCGCCGTGCCGCTCATCATGACGATCGAGATCAACGACAACCCGGTCAACTGGTTCCGCGCCGATCACCCGGTGCGGGAAGCATCCGTCGAGTTGAACGAGCGCCTCCCCGGCACGTTCGGTGCGGACCTCGTGTTGAGCGCGCCACCTGGACGCCTCGCGGATCCGGACGTCGTCGACGGGGTCGAATCACTCGAGTCTCTCTGGGCCGGACTCGACAAGGTCGGCAACACCGTCGCCTACCCGTCGCTCGTCGACCCGACGAGCGCGACCACCACTGCGCGCCAACTCACCACGGCGGCCGAAGCCTCGCCGCTCGCAGCGTCCTTGGTCACCAGCGAACTCGATCACGCCGATCTCCGGCTGTTCCTCAGCGACGGCGACAACCAGTCGATGCAAGCGGTCGTGGACGCGACCGACGAGCTCCTCGCTCGGGGGGTGCTCCCCGACGACGTCACCACGACATGGGCGGGTGAGAGCTATCTCAATCTCGTCTGGCAGGACGAGATGGTCAGCGGCATGCTCCAGGCGTTCCTCAGCACCCTCGCCATCATCGTGTTGCTCCTCGCGTTCCTGCTGCG
This sequence comes from Acidimicrobiales bacterium, assembly GCA_028822535.1. Classification (GTDB taxonomy): domain Bacteria; phylum Actinomycetota; class Acidimicrobiia; order Acidimicrobiales; family Salinilacustritrichaceae; genus Salinilacustrithrix. The sequence continues at coordinate 18,425 of JAPKDO010000016.1, read as the reverse complement.
CTCGGTCCGATGGACGCTCCTGACCATCGCACCAGTGCTGTGGACCATCACGGTCGTCTACGGATTGATCGGTCTCGTCGGCAAGAGCTACGACATGCCGATCGCGGTGCTCTCGACCCTGGTCTTGGGTCTCGGCGTCGACTTCGCAATCCACTTCGTCGAGCGATTCCGTGAGCTCCGCGCCGAACTCGGGTCCGACGAACGAGCCATCGCAGCGTTCTTCGGCGAACCCGCACGGGCGCTCACTCGCAACGCGCTCGTGCTCGCGATCGGGTTCACACCGCTGTTCCTCTCGAGCCTGACTCCCTACCTCGTCGTCGGCGCGTTCCTCGCCTCGATCCTCGTCCTCAGCTGGATCGCTTCCATCGTCGCACTCCCCGCCGCGGTCGCCGCAGGTTCGAGCGAGACGGAATGGGACCTCAGTCCGACCGGGACTCTGCCGACCCCGGAACGATGACGATCGGGCACGGGGCGTGGGCTGCGATCTGGTGGCTGACAGAACCCAGGAGGAGGCCGACGAAGCCTCCGTGTCCGCGGCTGCCGACGACCAGCAGGTCTGCGGCCTGAGCCTCCGCCAGCAACTCGCCGGCAGCACTCCCTTCCCGGAGGAGACGACCGATCGGGGCCACCATGCCCTCCGTGTCGCATTCGTCGATGATCGAATCGAGCTGCGCACGGTACGACTCCTCGACCTCGGGTCCGGGCGTCGGGAGCGGCACGCCGTACATGCCTCCGTACACCGGCAGATGCCAGACGAGCATCACGTCCAACGACGCACCTCGGGACCTCGCCTCATCGACCGCCCACGCCAACGCCGCACGTGCGTTGTCCGATCCGTCCACGCCGACAACGATCCGTTCCATCGCTCCTCCTTGCATCGAGGTCATCCGGTCCTTGCGCTACGACCAGATCGTGCCCCACCGGGGACCATCGGACCAGGGTCGTTGGTCCTTCATCGGCGATCGTCCGATCAGGTCCCGAGATGTTCGATCCATGGGGCGAACATCGACGCTGCCATCTCGATCTAGTCGCGGCTGCTCCTCGACCTGGAGTGTGGTCGGAGGTCCTCGTTGTACGGAGCGGGCTTGATGGTCGAGGTGGTGTGCCGACGGAGGGCCTCGTGATCGATCCGCTGCGCGATGCGGTCGACGTAGAGCTCGAGCGACCGTCGAGCGACCCGGTGACCGAGTACGGAATCGCCGAACCGGCCGACCCGCCCGAGCGGAGCGCTGTAGTGACCCCGAACGGTGAGTCGGCTGCCCCGCCGACCGATTGGGCCAACACGCAGCTCGCCGGCGAAACGAGGAAGAAGCCGCTGCAGTCCGGTCGGCTCCCACGTCAACGGCGCCGACGCGTGCTCGGGGTCCGCGCCCGTGTGCAGGGGCATGATCGAGACGAGTACCGCCTGTTCGACCGTGGTCCCGGGGCGGAGTTGCGCTGGCAGTGTCGCGTTGAAGGTCCTCCGACCTCGACGTGGCCCAGGCTCGGGTTCGCCGAGCACCAGTTCCGGGGTCGAACGCAACACCACCTGCGCCGCGCCGGCCGATACGTGCATGGCGGCACTTGCTTCGACACGACGTTCCATGGGCCCACCATGCACGAGCATCGCTGACAACGACAGGGCCCAACGTCACATGCCACCCGTCGCCGGCGACGGCCTGCCGGGTCGTCGGTCAGCCCGAAGAGGGACCTTGGACCCTGCCCCTCCACCCCCGTCGAGGAGATCCTCGTGACGATGGAGATCGATCGAAACGGCCTGGAGGTCCTCGACCGGGTTCAATGTCTCGGTCTGTTGTCGACGGCGACCATCGGCCGAGTCGGCGTCACCTCGGGCGCGCTCCCCACGATCCTCCCGGTGAACTTCCGCCTGGAGGGCCAGGAGATCCTCATCCGCAGCGGCGAGGGAGCCAAGATGGACGTTGCGTTGCGCGACGCTGTCGTTGCGTTCGAGGTCGACGACTTCGATCCGATCGACCACACGGGCTGGAGCGTGGTCGTCACGGGCATCACGCGATCCATCACCGACGAGGACGAGCTCGAGCGACTCCGAGGCATCCCGATCGCCCGCTGGGCGTCCGGCGGGAATGGTCACCTGGTCGCGATCAGCACCGACTTGGTCTCGGGTCGACGACTCGGACTGCGCCGACGCTGAACGAGTCAGGGGCGCGGGACGCTCCAGTGGATCGTCGTGCCCGACGACGGGCCCGGCCGGTGCTCGAACGTGCCGTCGTGGCGGACGGCTCGTACCGCCATGTTGGGAAGACCATGACCCCCACGACCGGGAACGGCAGCAATTCCCGTGCCATCGTCGGTGATCTCGGCGGTCAGGTACTCGTCGTCGACGACCACCGAGACTTCGACGCGAGTCGCTTGTGCGTGCCGAGCAACGTTGCTCAGCGCCTCTCGCAGTGTCGCGAGGAGGTCCGCGCCCAGATCGTCGTCAACCGCCGCCTCGAGTGGCCCGTCGAAGAAGACGCGGGGATCGAATCCCAGTGCCCCGGCGGACTCCCGGCACAAGCTGAGCACCCGATCGCGTAGGCCCGGTCCGGTCGTGCGGGTGCTCTCGAGCGCGAAGATCGAGGACCGGATCTGTTTGACCGTCTCGTCGAGGTCGTCCACGGCGTTCTCGATCCGCGACACCGCGATGTCCGGATTTCGCGTGACCAACGGCGCCGTGCCTTGCAGCGACAGACCCGTGGCGAAGAGTCGCTGGATGACCGTGTCGTGGAGGTCGCGGGCAATGCGTTCGCGGTCGTCCATGGTGGCCAATTCGGTAACCCGCGCGTGGAGTCGAGCGTTCTCGATCGCGACGCCGGCAGCGGCAGCGAGGCCGACCACGAGTTCCTCGTCGACGTCGTCGAATTCCTCAGCCGAGGTCTTCTCGGTGAGATAGAGGTTTCCGAACACCTCGCCTCGCACCCGGATGGGCACGCCCAGGAACGATTTCATCTCCGGATGGTTCGGCGGGAAGCCGAAGCTGTCGGGATGCTGGTGGAGGTCGGGGAGGCGCAGCGGCTCGGCGTCCACGATCAACAGACCCAGGATTCCGTGGCCTTCGGGCAGGTTCCCGATGGCGGCGTGCGTCTCGTCGTCGACCCCGACGGTGATGAACTGGGACAGGCCGGTCCTGGCCTCGTCGAGCACCCCGAGTGCGCCGTACCTCGCATCGACGAGGTCGCAGGCCAGTTCGGTGATGCGTCGCAACATCGACGGGAGTTCGAGACCGGATCCGACGGCGACGACCGCGTCCAGGAGATGGCGCAAGCTCTGGGGGTCGGCCGCGGTCATGGGGCCACCCTAGGCATCCGTCTCGCGTCCCCGGATGGCCGAGCACGGCACAATGGGACCGTGTCGACCACCCGCATCTTCCTCCTCGACGATCACGAGATCGTCCGACGAGGGCTCCGCGAACTCATCGAGGCGGAGGACGATCTCGCCGTCGTCGGCGAAGCCGACACCGCCGAGATCGCATACGGACGGATCCCGGCGACCAATCCCGACGTCGCCGTTCTCGACGTCCGTCTACCCGACGGCAACGGCATCGAGGTCTGCCGAGAGATCCGTTCGAAGCGACCCGAGATCGCCTGTCTCATGTTGACCTCGTACTCCGATGACGAGGCGCTGTTCGCCGCAATCATGGCCGGGGCAGCGGGTTTCGTGCTCAAACAGGTGCGCGGAATCGACCTGATCGACGGCATTCGCCGGGTGGCTGCCGGCGAGTCCCTTCTCGATCCCTCACTCACCGCACGAGTTCTCGAACGCCTCCGAAACAACCCGGACGACGATGCGCTGTCCGACCTCACGCCGCAGGAGAAGCGCATCCTCGAGCTGATCGGCGAGGGCATGACCAACCGCCAGATCGGCGAGCAGATGTTCCTCGCCGAGAAGACGGTGAAGAACTACGTCTCGAATCTCCTGTCGAAGCTGGGCATGAGCCGCCGGACCGAGGCCGCGGCCTACGCAGCACGCATCGACGAGCGACGGCGGCGAGACACTCGCTGACGGTTCCAGGCCGCGTGCCCGTCTGAGCTGCGTCGGGATCGCTGTTCTCGGTCCGCTCCCAACCAGCGCTCGCCCGTGCCGTGTATCCCGATTCGGGACCTTCGTCACTCGCGGGGAGGACCGAGGACACCTGTGCACGTCCCGTCGACGAACGCACGATGACGTGGGGGCCACGGTCCGTGGGCCGCCACCACCCGACCGGCTGGATCCCGGCCGGGCCGACCGAGGAGCAACCCGTCGATGCGCTCGACTCCACCCGATCCGCCGACTGTGAGCGAGACCCACATCTCCTGGGTGCTCTTCACACCGGACAGGGCGTTCAAGATCCTCAAGCCGGTCACCATGCCCTTCCTGGATCTCCGGACGAGAGAGGCTCGCCTCGCGGCGGTCGACCGGGAGTTCGAGTTGAATCGTCGCCTCGCACCGGACGTCTACCTCGGTGTCTCCGACATCGTCGAGCACGGCGAGGTCGTGGACCGGATGTTGGTCATGCGTCGACTGCCGGCCGACCGGCGTCTCGCCGCACTCGTCGGCGACGACCGTTTCGACGATCATCTCCGCAGGGTCGCCCGAGCGGTGGCGATCTTTCACGCGGATGCGCCGCCCGTCGACCCCGCCCCCATGGCCACACGCGACGCCCTCGCCGCACTTTGGGAAGACAACCTGACGGTCCTCGGCGACCACGTCGGAGCGATCATCGACGCCGAGTCCCACGCTCGACTCTGCGACCTCACGAGCGCGTTCCTGCGAGGACGTGACTCGCTGTTCGCAGCGCGCGCCGCCGACGGCATGGTCCGCGACGGACACGGCGATCTGTTGGCAGAGGACATCTTCTGCCTCGACGACGGTCCGCGGATCATCGACTGTCTGGCCTTCGACGACGACCTACGCATCGGCGACGTTCTCCTCGACATCGCCTTCCTCGTGATGGACGTCGAGCGACTCGCGGGTCGCGAGGCCGGGAGGCGGCTGCTCGTCTGGTACCAAGAGTTCTCCAACGAGCACCACCCACCCTCGCTCGCCCACCACTACGTCGCCTACCGCGCCTCCGTACGCGCCAAGGTCGCCTGCCTACGCCACGACCAGGGCGACGATCTCAGCGCCGACCTGGCCCGCCGGTACACGGCCATGGCCGTCGACCACCTCGAGCGCGCCCGAGTCCGGATGGTCCTCGTCGGCGGTGGACCCGGCGTCGGCAAGTCGGTGCTCGCCCACGGGCTCGGCGACCGCTACGGCGCGACCGTGCTCGCAACCGACGAGATCCGCAAGGACCTCACCGGCACCCCACACGACGAGCACCGCTTCGCCGCTCCGGGTGAGGGGATCTACGACGACGCCACCAGCGATCAGGCATACGACGAGATGCTCCGGGAAGCAACGCTCCTACTCCGCCGAGGCGAGAGCGTCGTCCTCGATGCCACGTGGGCGGCGGAACGACACCGATCGAGCGCCCGATCGGCGGCCCGAGCGACGGTGTCCGATCTCGCCGAGATCGAGTGCGTCCTCGATCCGGCGATTGCCAAGGAACGGATCGCGGAGCGTCTCTCCAACCCGTGGAGCCCCTCGGACGCCACCCCTGATCTCGTCGACCATCATGCACAACGTCGGGACCCCTGGGCCGAGGCGGTCCAGGTCGACACCGCGATGGTGCCCGCCGCTGTCGTCGCTGCTGCGCTGCCGGCTGTCGACGGACGCGGTCCGTCAGGCCCGGATGCGTCGACCGCTCACGTCGGTGACACGGATGCGGATCCACGTCCCGCGCGTGGCGGAGTCGAGCCAGGGTTCGAGGCCCGACTCGAATGAGCTGAGGACCTCGTCCTCGTAGACGGTCTCGCCCATGCCGTGGGCGAGGACACTCCACCCGGATCGCTGCTCCGCGTCCCAGTCGTCGACCTCGAAGGCCAACGGTCGGTTCATCGCCGCTGCTTCCAGTTTGGTCCCGGATCCGCTCCGGAACGCGATCGTGTGTCCCTCGACCGCATGAGTCACCGGGAAGACCGATGGTTCGCCCGCATCGACCAGGGCGACCCGGCCGATCGGCGCCGCGGCAAGCAACGCCCAGCACTCCTCGACACTGAGCACCTCGAGGCCGTGGCGGTCGACATTGACTTGGTTGGTGTCGTCGCTCATGTCCTCACGATCCCCGGACGGGGCACCAGCGACAAGGGTCTTTCGTCCCGACCTCTGTCGTGGCGGTCAGCGAGTGTTCGGGGCTCGAGAGACCAGGACGGAACTGTCGGAGAGCTGTGCGACGGCATTCGCCGTGGAGCCGAGTGTCAGCCGGCGAAGCGTGCTCAGCCCGTGCGTGCCCAGAACGACGAGGTCGGCATCGGTCTCCTGAGCTCGGGAGAGAATTGCTCGGTGCGGTGTTCGTGCACTGCGAACGGAACGCTCGAGCGAACCGACGCGGTCTTCGAGCACCGCGACGACCGCGTCGATGGCGGCGTCGCCATCGGTGCGTCCGTCGTCGACCGCGAGCACCTCGACGTCGACCTCTCCCGCCCACGGCATGGTGGCCAGCACGTCCGCCGCGGACGACGCATGCGGAGATCCGTCCGCGCACACGAGTGCCGAACGGACGGTGCGGCCCCGCCGTGCGACGATGACAGCGTTTGACGGATCGTGGAGCAACCACTCGGTCGTACTCCCGATGTACCGCGGCCCCACACCGCTGCTCGAGCCACCCACCACCACCAGGTCGGCGTCGGGCCAGGCGCCCAGCGCGACGCGCGGATCGGCGGCGGCGACCATGAACCGCACCTCGGCGAACGCTGCCTCCCGGTATGCGATCCGTGGCGGTGGACCCTCCACGGGGCGCGCGGTGGGGTCGGTCCCGGTGTCGGAGTAGGTCGGGGGATCCGCCTGGAGATCGACCAGCGTCCAGCCGGGCCAACGCTGGGAGTTGGTCCACAGCCACGCAAGATCGGCGCCGGGCGACAGATCGTCGCCGAGCACGAGTTGGGGCGATGCGGAAGCGTCGAGGTCCACGGCTGGACTCTACGGACTGCCGACCCAGTTCGCGCTCGGCACCGAGCACGCGAACGACCGACGCAACGTCGACGTCTCGGGACCTTCGCGTCGATGCCGACCATCCGGCTCTGGCGGAGCAACGACGGGCGCTCGAGGACGCAGCACACCGGATCGCAGAGGTCGCCGGATTCGAACCGGCGACGTTGCTGTTGAGCGGGTCACCCGCTCAGGCGCTCGCCGACCAGGCCCGAGCCGAGCGATTCGGCCTGATCGCCATCGGCAGCCGAGGCAGCGGTGCGTCCAAACGCCTCCTCGGATCGTGCGCCGAGCGACTCGCCAGCCGGTCGCCGGTTCCCGTCCTGATCATTCCGGCCACGACGTCACACGACAGTACGGAGCGCGAGACCGACCCCGAACGCCAGTGATGCTGCCGTTCCCCCGAGGGCCAGGGTCTGGAGCGCCGATCGAAGCGAAGACCCCCCGGTCACCCGGCCGCGCACTGCGCCGATCAACAGGAATGCGAGCCCGGTCGCCATCGCACTGACCGCGAACGGCGAACCGAGCGTCATACCGCCGACGAGTTCGACGACGAACGGCAACAGCGGGACGACCCCAGCCATGCAGAACGCACCGAAGGTCGCGGCAGCGGTCTTCCAGGGCTGCGCTTCCACGCTGGCGAATCCGTGCTCCTCGACCATCATGGTCTGCGCCCATCGGTCGCGGTCGGCGGTGATGACCTCGACCGCTCGGTCCAGGTCCTCGCCCGTGAACCCTTTCGCTCGGAAGATCTGACGGATCTCCTCGCGCTCTCCATCGGGAACTCGCTCGATGTGTTCGTGCTCCTCGGCGAGCACACGTTCCCGACGCTCCTCCGCTGTACGAACGCCGAGGTAGTTCCCGATCGACATGCTGAAGCCGTCGGCCACGAGGTTGGCGAATCCCAACGCGACCACCACCGACGCGGCGAGTGAGGCGCCACGCGCTCCGGCGACGACGGCGAAGGTGGTGATGGCTCCGTCGACGGCGCCGTACACGAGTTCGCGTGCGTACGACTCGCGAGGTCCGCCGGACAACCGGACGGCGACGACCTCGGGCGTGTGCTCACGACGAAGGGCCGCAGGATCCGTCAGTGGTTCGTCACCCATCGTTCATGACCTCGCCTTCCAGAGCACGTCACTGACCCGATCGGACGCGACACGCCCTTGCCGCTCGGCGGCGTCGATGACCGCGGTCGACGCACTCCGGACCAAGTCGCGAGGTTCCTCGCCGATCAGATGGGCGACGATCGACGCACCCTCGACTGCTCCGATGGCAGCGGCCAACACATCTGCGCCAGCGCTGGTCGCCTCGGTGACTGCATCGCGGACGACGTTCAAGACCAGGGCGCGATCTGGGTCGTCGGACTCCCGAACCGATGCGATGACAGTGTTCTTGGCAGCATTGTGCACCGACGTCGCCGCGGCTGCGGCCAGCGGTGCGGGGTCGGGAAGGACGAGCCTGTCGTCCCGACGGCGCTGCGCAATGGCGGCGACAGCAGCGCCCGCCGCCGCAGCGCCCGCCGCCGCAGCGACAGCAGCCCCGGCGAGGCGCCCTCGACCGGCGAGCAGTCGGGCCACCGTGGCCGCCCCTCGGGGCGCCTCGTCATCCGACATGACCCCACCCGTAGGCGATCGCGGCAGCGAGCGGCAAGGCGCCCGCCCACCGGATCATCGACTGCGGACCAACCGTCCACCGTCCGAAGGGCATGGCGTCCGCGCCGAACGACGCGGTCAACGCGCGCCGGGGAAGCCGGCGAGCCAGCATCGCCGCACCGACGAGACCGAGCACGACGATGGCTCCCGACCCGGTGAACTGGTCGACGCGGTCGAGGAACGGTTCACCGTCCACCGAGAATCCCACGCTGGTGAAGCTGAGCGCCGACGGGATCCCGAGCACCGTGATCACGCCGGCCGTGATCAGCGCACCCGGCCGCGTACCGAGCCCGGTCTCGTCCCGCACCGCCGACATCACGACGACGGCGCCGCCGACGCAGGACGTGAACCCAGCCAGGAACAACAACGCGAAGAACCCGACGGCCAGGACATCGCCGCCGGCGATCTCGGCGAAGACCCGTGGGAACGCCGTGAACGACAATTCGGCGCCGGCGGTCGGCGAGATACCGAAGGCGAACACGACCCCGAACACCATGACGGCCGACACAATCGAGACGAGGGCGTTCGAGAGAGCCACCACCGCCGTCGACCGGACCAGGTTCGTCCCGGCGGGCACGTAGCTCCCGTAGGCGATGAGCACACCCTGGCCGATGCCCACCGAATAGAACGCCTGACCTGCTGCCGCCCTCCAGGTCGCGGTGTCGGTCAGACCATCGCTCGTCGAGTCGAGCAGGAACGCACGACCCTCGGATGCTCCGTCGAGGGTCTGCGCGAACACCGCGAGCCCGATGACGATCACGATCAATGCCGGAACCAGGGCGAGACTCGCCCGTTCAACAGTCGCGACACCACGGATCAGGACCGCGAAGACGAGCACGGCGACAGCGAGGAACAGCCACAGCGATGCCATGCCGGCGGTGAAGTCGGCGAAGAGCCGCACATCCCCACGCAGCGCCTCGAGGAAGTAGCCGAGCGTCCAGCCGGTGATCACGAAGTAGTAGCTCAAGATCACGGTCGTCAGCCCGATCACGGACCATCCGATCAGCGGTCCGATCCGAGCGTTGGCTCGCCGGTGGGCGCCGACAGGCGAACGGCGAACGAGACTTCCCGCGGCGCTCTCGACCGCGGCGAGCGGAACGGCGATCACGACGACACAGGCGACGTAGCTGACGAGGAAGTCGCCGCCGCCGTGTCGGCCCGCCATGTATGGGAATCTCCACAGATTCCCGAGGCCGACGACCCCCGCGATGGTGGCGACGATGTAGGTGCGCTCGGAACGCCACACGGGTCGCGGGCGGCGCGCCGCATCGGCAACGGAACCGACGGGCTCCAGACTGCGAGCCATCAGCGCTCTTCGCCAGCGCGCATCGCAGTTGCCTCGTCCGCAGCGGCCGCAACCGTGGTGTTGATCACGACCGATGCAATGGGTACAGCGAGAAACGCTCCGAGGAAGCCTCCGATCGCGGCGCCGGCTGCCACTGCGAGAATGACCACCAACGGATGGAGATGGAGCGCTCGCCCGTAGATGACCGGCGCCAGGATCTCGTTGTCGAATTGCTGGACGAGGACCACCACGATCGCCACGACGACGGCGGCACCCGGGCCGCTCGACACCAGCGTCACGAGTATGGCGATGGCCCCGGCGACGATCGCACCGACGAACGGGAAGAACGCGCCCAGGAACGTCAACGCCACCACGGGCATGACGACGGAACCACCCGTCATCGCCAGCGTGATGCCGATGATCGCCGCTTCGGTGGCTCCCAGTGTTGCCGCGCCCGCCAGGTAACGACCGAGGGTCGACCACGCGGCGGTTCCCATCAGGCGGGCTCGTCCGCGGTGGCGGTTCGGGATCCTCGCGAGAACCCATCGCTGGATCGACTCGCCGTCCTTCACCAAGAAGAACACGATGACGAAGGTGAGGACGGCGCCGGCGACGAACTCCCCCGCCAGCACCGCGCCGTCGAGCAACACACCGTCGGCGGTGGTCGAGCCACCGACTGCGTCGCCCAGTTGGTCACGGACCTCGTCGATGGTCGACTGGTCGATGCCGAGGGACCCATCGACCAGCCAGTTCTCGACCTCGTCCGCCGCTTCCTCCAATGTTGGGCCGAGGTCGCCGAACTCGTCTGCGAGCGGTGGAATGATCAATGCGCCGAATCCGACGAGCACCCCCACGAAGCCGAGCATCACGAGCCACGTCGCGAGCAACGAAGGGATGCCTCGGCGAGCGAGCCAGCGCACCGGGGGGACCAACGCCGTCGCCAACAGGAATGCCACGCCGAGGGGCAACATGACGAGCCGTAATCGCGCCAGCGCGAATCCGGTGGCGAGGACAGCGGCGCCGATCGTCAGGAGACGCCAACTCCAAGCGGCAGCCCGGTCCACGGCCACGGGCACGCGAGGAGGAACCGGCGATCCGCTCATGACCTGCATGTTCCCGTGGCACGAGGTACGACGGATAGGGCCGAAGGTCCTGCGCCCCGTCCGAGGGGTTCTCGGCCGGGGCCACCGCAGCACCGGCCTGACCCCGCCGGGAGACGGTGTGCGCGAGGGTCACGCGGACGCCAGGTCGCGGGCCCGCAGTGACCGGATGCCGAGCGCGACGAGGAGCGCTGCTCCCAGCAGCAACGCCAGGAGCGGGCCGGCGTCGAACCGCTGAGCCGGTAGCCCGGGTACGTGATGCAAGGGCGAGAGGGCGAGGATCCATCCCGGTAGCTGGAGCAGCGGACCGAAGAACTGGATGAACACGGTTGCCGCGAGTCCGATCCAGGCGAGGACTGCCCATCGCTGCGAGAGGCCGAACAGCGCAACGGCGAGCGCGCCGAGGAGGAGTACCGCGGGCAACGTCGTGAGCGCTGCCCCCAGCATGCGGGCGACTTGGGTGATGTCTCGGGACACCACGGCGTATGACGTCCCGACCCCCAGCCCACCGGATGCGGTCACCAATGCGGCACCGCCTGCAGCAACGAGCAGGTGGCTGCGGAGCCATGACGTCCGACTCACCGGCAACGCGAGCACCTGCTCGGCGCGGCCGGCGGTCTCCTCCGAGCCGGGCCGGAGTGCGGCAGCGACGACGAATCCCGCCGCCAGCAACGCGACCTGGGACATGCACCTGGCGAAGAGGTCGAGCGCACGCGTCGGACCAAAGCTCTTGACCAGCCCTGAAGCGCTCACCACAGGAGACATGCCGTCGACGCTCAGTGTCGGATCGAGGGGGACGAGAGATGGTCGAAGGACGCGTCGGCCGCGACGTGGGCAGGAGTCCGGTCGCTCTCGAAGCCCGAGAATGCGCCGTCGAGCGAGGTCGGTCGCGTCATCATCTACCGAGCATCGGTGCTCGTCGCCGGACTCGAACAGGGTCCAACGTCACGACTGCCGACCTACCTCAGCCGGCCCGTCGTTCGGCAGGGGCATGGGTGAGGGTGAAGGCAGTCCCCCTGCCGGGCGTCGACGTCACGGAGACGGTGCCGTCCTGCGCCTCCGTGAAGTCCTTCACGATCGCGAGTCCGATGCCGGTCCCCGGCTTGCGATTGTCGGATCCTCCGACACGGTAGAAGCGGTCGAAGATCCGATCGAGATCCGTCTGTTCGATGCCGACACCTTCGTCCGCCACGGTGATGGCCACGGTCCCTGCCTCGGTGACCGCCGCAGAGATCGTGATGGTCGACCCGCGATCGGAGAACTTCGCCGCGTTCGACAGGAGGTTTTCGAGCACGCGGGAGAATGCGGTGTCGTCGACGAGCACCGAGACGTCCGGTGGAACCCGATTGTCGATGCTGTGGTGTTCGACGGAGAGTTCGAGCCGGTCGATGGCCCGTTCCGTCAGCTCCCGGACGTCATGGGGTTCGAGCGTCACCCGCAGCAGCCCTCGTTCCAGCCGGGAGAAGTCGAGCAGGTCGTTGATGAGATAGTCGAGTCGGTCCGCCGAGACAGACACCCGGTCGATCAGGTGCGCTCGGTCCTCGGGCGGCATCGACTCCGCTCGGTCCGAGAGCATCGCGGCGAAGCCCTTGATCGCCGTCAGCGGCGTGCGGAGCTCGTGCGAGACGGTCGACAGGAAGTCGGTGCGGAGTCCATCGACCTCTCGGAGACGTTGGCTCGCCTCACGCTCGCGGTCGAGAGCCTTGGCCTGTGCCGCTTCGGCCTGCGCTCGCTCCGTCACGTCGCGGATCGACGCCGACACGACGGTGCCCGTGCTGGTCCGCAAGGGGCTGAGGGAGATCTCGACCGGGAATTCCGTCCCGTCCTTCCGCAGGCCCAAGAGCTCGAGACCCACGCCCATCGGACGGGCCTTCGGAGTCGCGTTGTACCCCGTTCGATGCTGAGGGTGACGTCCTCGGAAGCGGTGCGGCACGAGCACCTCGACCGGCTTCCCGACGAGTTCGTCCCGCTCGTACCCGAAGAGCTTCTCGGTCTGCGCGTTGATGAGCTGGACCTGGCCGTCGACGTCCACGATCACCATGGCGTCAGGCGCGGACTCGACGAGACCGCGGAATCGTTCCTCGGCCTCCGCCCGTTCGGTCAGCAGCTCACGGAACATCGTCTCGGACCGCTTGCGTTCGGTCGCATCGCGGATCGCGGCCGCAACGCTGGTCCCGAACTCCGTCTCGATCGGACTCAGCGAGATCTCGATCGGGAACTCACTCCCGTTCTTGCGGAGACCGCTGAGGTCGGATCCCTCTCCCATGGGTCGCACGCGAGGAGCGGCCGAGTAGGCGTCGCGACGCGCCGGGTGGCCGGCTCGATATCGACCAGGAATCAAGATCTCCACCGGTTCGCCGATCAACTCGACTCTCGAGTACCCGAACAGGGTCTCCGTCTGGGCGTTGACCAACTCGATCAGTCCGGATGCGTCGACGATGACCATCGCGTCTGGCGCAGCCTCCACGAGAGACCGGAACTTCTGGTCGTCGCGGCGACGAGCGCTCACATCCCGGCCGATCAGAGCCACACCGGCAACGTGGCCGGCCGAGCCGATCAGCGGCGACATCGAGAGCGACACGTGGAGGACGGCACCGTTGCGGTGCTGCTGGATCGTCTCGAAGTGCGGCACGCGATCGCCGCGACCGATCCGCTCGAGGAGGCCCCTGATCTCCCCGATCGCATCGTCCACCTCGAGCATCGCCACGTCCTGACCGACCGCTTCGGCCTGGGTGTAGCCGTAGAGCGAGCCCGCTGCGGCGTTCCAGTTCGTGATGGTGCCCGACAGCGACGTCGTGATCACCGCGTCCTCTGCGTGTTGGACGAGCGCCGCCATCTGTCGTGACGTCGCGACCTCGTGCTCCTGCAGGCGTTCGAGCGCGGTGGCGCTTCGCCGACGGGCATCACGCTCCCCGTCTGGAGCGAGGGCCGCGTCCACTGCCTCGGTCAACCGGGACTCGTCGAAGGGCTTGATCACGTAATCGAAGATGCCGGCAGCCCACGCCGCTTCCTGGTCCTCGATTCCGGTCCTCGCGGTCAGCATCACCACCGGTGCCGCAGAGTCCGTCCGACTGCGCAACGCCTCGACCACCTCGGGACCATCCATGTCCGAGAGCGTGTAGTCGAGGACGATCACATCCGGCCGGTGCTCTCGCGCAGCGAGCACCGCTTCCGCCCCCGACGAGGCGGAGACGACGTCGAGGCCGTGGCCGGACAGCTGCATGCGACACAACAGCAACATGTCGGCATCGTCGTCGACCACGAGGACCGTTCGGGGCCCACCGGGTCGGGGCTCGGCCGACGACCCGCCGCCCGAGCGCGATCCGTCTGGAAGCCGGTCGCTCCTGCCGCTGTGTTGCGTCATTCGACGATGACGGTAGCTCGCATCCAAGGATGGGGCGGCAGCAGCCAGACCGGCCAACACCCTGCGGCAATCGCGGGCCGGACGTCCCACTTCGGCCGGACCGGAGATCGGACCCGATTCGTCGCGTTGTGACCTTCGACCCTTGTCCGCGGATCGAGGCGGGCCGACGCTGATGCCATGGCTGCATCCCAAGCAGGACCGAGTTGGTCGAACCGAGGGCGTGAGCGGGTCCTGATCGAAGCCGCCGAGCATCGAGAACGATGTGCGAGAGCGGAGGACGCAGGATGAAGACGACCAGCGTGATCGTCCCCATCGGCGATTCTCGGGACGCCGACACGGTCATGGCCGTGGCTTCCGACATCGCCGAACGATTCGACGCATTGCTGGAGGTGGTCCACGTCACCAGTTCACTCCACGCCGGCCCACACGTCGCCCGACGAAGGGCATGGATGACCGAACTGGCCGAGGCGAACGCCGCGTCACTTCGCCTCGTCGAGGACCGTTCCGTGTCGGCCGGGCTTCGCGACGTGCTCGTGGATCATCCCGACGCCATCGTCTGCATGCACGTCGACGCGAGCGGTGGGCCACTCGACGTGGCGCTGGGTTCGACCTCCCAGGACCTCCTTCGTGCCGGACACCACCGGTTCGTCCTGCTCGGACCCGAGGTCTCGACGAAGGCGCGAGCGACGACCGGACCGGTCGTGGTGTGCGTCGACGCCTCCGACCACTCGGAGTCGATCCTCACGGATGCGTCTCGGTGGGCCGACGCGATGGGCAGCGCGACCACCTGGGTCGTGTTCGTCGCGCACGCCACGCCGATGCCTGCCGATGTCGACGAGGGGTCCTACGTTCAGAGCATGGCCCGGGCGCTGGATGTGCCCGACTCCGAGTGGGAGGTGCTCCACGGAAAAGACCCAGCACATTCCATCGTCGACTTCGCCGAACGGATCGGCGCGAGCACCATCGTGATGGCGACCCACGGTCGGAGCGGGCTCGGTCGGCTCGCCCTGGGCAGCACGACCGCGCGCGTCGTCCACCAGGCTCCATGTCCGGTGCTCACCCGCCGGCCGCCCTTCCTGTCCTCCGTCCTCGCATGAACAGGCCCAGTCGCACCGTTCGAGGGCGACGAGGAGACGACCGCTCCGACGGAATAGATGACATGTCATCCAGGTTCAGGATGGTGATGGCCCGATTCGCGGGTCACGGATCACGAGGACGGCAACGATGGCTGATCGACGCAAGGTCGCCGGGGTGTTCGAGGGCGACGGTTTCCACTGGGTCGGAGACGGCTTCCACGTCACGCAACTGTTCCCCTCGCCCAACGACCTGACCGAACGGCTCAGCCCGTTCCTGTTGATGGACTACGGCGCGCCCCACGACTACGAGCCGACGACGACACCGCGAGGCGTCGGCGTCCACCCGCACCGTGGCTTCGAGACGGTGACCGTGGCGTTCGAGGGAGCACTCGCCCACCACGACTCCTCCGGTGGCGGCGGCGTGATCCGGGCCGGCGACGTCCAGTGGATGACCGCGGCGCGCGGGATCCTCCACAAGGAATATCACGACGCCGAGTGGGCCGAGACCGGTGGGCGGATGCACATGATGCAGCTGTGGGTCAACCTGCCGGCGGCAAACAAGATGGACGATCCGAAGTATCAGTCGCTGACCGCTGACGCGATGGGAGTGGTCGACCTCGCGGGCGACAACGGCCGGGTCCGGATCATCGCCGGCGAGTATCAGGGCGTACGCGGACCGGCGGAGACGTTCACCCAGGTGGACCTGTGGGACGCAACGCTGAACCCGGGAGGATCGATGGAACTGTCGTTCCCGGCGACAGACAACGCAGCGCTGTTCGTGATGGACGGAACGGTGGAGGCAAACGGCGCCATCGCACGGCAGAACAGTCTGGTGTTGTTCGAGAACCAGGGTGAAGACATCGCTGTCGCGGCAGAGGCCGGCGCCCGGTTCCTGGTGCTGGCGGGGACCCCGATCGATGAGCCCGTCGTCTCGTACGGCCCCTTCGTGATGAACACCCGGGCGGAGATCGTGGAGGCGATCGACGCCTTCAACGCCGGCGAGTTCGGATCACTGAACTGAGATCGCGACAGACTGGCTCATGGCTGCCGACTCCCCCGCCATCTCGATCGTGCCCAGCCGCGAGTCGACCGTCGGCTCCACGGTCGTCCGGCGAGCGTTGCCCCAACGCGACCGGCGAACGGTCGGTCCCTGGTGCTTCGCGGACCACATGGGCCCCGACGACCACCCGTCGGGGATCGGCCCGCATCCCCACATCGGCCTCCAGACGGTCACCTGGATCCTCGACGGCGCACTCGTCCACCGCGACAGCCTCGGAACCGAACAGGAGATCCGCCCCGGCCAGCTCAACCTGATGACCGCCGGCCGCGGGGTGTCACATGCCGAGGAACTCAGCGACGGTCGAGGTGGCCTGCACGGTATCCAACTCTGGGTCGCGCAGCCGGACGCGACACGTGGCGGACCACCAGCATTCGAACACCACGCCGAACTCCCCGAAGCCGACCTCGCGATCGGCACGGCCACCGTGCTCGTCGGGTCCTTCGCCGGCGCCACCGCAGCGACACGACGCGACACCGACCATGCCGGCGCAGAGCTCCGACTCCAGCGCGGGCGCACCACGGTCCCTCTCGATCCCACGTACGAACACGCCTTCGTCGTTCTCGAGGGTGTCGGCCAGATCAACGGTTCGCCGCTGCGACCTGGCCGACTCGCCCATCTGCCGACGGGAGTGGACGAAATCGACATCGCTGTGGACGAGACCGCCCGCATCATGATCCTCGGCGGCACGCCGTTCGAGGCACCGGTGAAGATGTGGTGGAACTACGTCGCCCGGTCCCTCGACGAGATCGACGAG
The DNA here is from genome assembly GCA_028822535.1 of Acidimicrobiales bacterium. GTDB lineage: Bacteria > Actinomycetota > Acidimicrobiia > Acidimicrobiales > Salinilacustritrichaceae > Salinilacustrithrix. The sequence goes on along the minus strand of JAPKDO010000016.1, from coordinate 1,123 downwards.
GCGAACCGCGACTGGATCGGCGGCCACGATCGATACGGCGACACCGGGTCGAGGTTCGACCGCATCGAACCACCCGCCGTGTCGTGGACGTCGGGCTCACCCTCGGGTGATGGGCGAGGCGTCAGCCCTCGCTCGCCAACGCCTCCAACGTTGCCCGACTGACCGCGGCGACTGCATCCAACCGGTCGCCGACCGGGCCGATGAAGAGTTCTCGTACGTCGGCCGCGTGACCCGGCGCAGCCGACGCGAGAGCGTGTCGTCCGGTCGCGGTCAGCACCACGAACGATCCGCGCCCGTCGTCCTCACACTCGTCTCGTCCGACCAGGTCACGACCGACCATCCGGGTCACATGATGCGATGTCCTACTTCGCTCCCAGTTCATGGCCGAAGCCAACTCGGTGGTCCGGAGACGTTCATCGGGCGCCTCGGACAGATTGGAGAGGACCCCGTAGTCAGCGATCGACAGTCCTGACTCGCGCATCAGCCGCCGGTTGAGCTCGGCTAGCAACTCGCCATGCGCCCGGAGATGGAGCCGCCACGCATCGCTCTCTCGCTCGTCGAGCCACTTCGTCGCCACCAGCGCAACCTAGCCAGGGCCGATCCGGCGCCTCCGAGCCTCCACCGACGTCGGCGTCGGCGTCGGCGTCGCACCCACATCTCTGCTGCACGTCGAGTTGGCAATCCACGTCGATTGCCACTACGACAGGACCCGCCGCCCCCCGAGAACCTGGAGCCCGGCAGTGATCGACGAGAAGCTCGAACCCGCCTACGACGAGGTCGTGCGCCGCAACCCGGCAGAGATCGAGTTCCATCAGAGTGTCCACGAAGTCCTGAGTTCTCTCGGGCCGGTCGTCGCCAAGCATCCGGAGTTCCTGCATCGCCGCATCATCGAGCGGATCTGCGAACCCGAGCGTCAGGTCATCTTCCGGGTGCCGTGGCAGGACGACGACGGCCAGGTCCACATCAACCGCGGGCTGCGCGTCGAGTTCAACAGTGCGCTCGGCCCGTACAAGGGCGGGCTGCGATTCCATCCGTCGGTCAACGTCGGCATCGTCAAGTTCCTCGGCTTCGAGCAGATCTTCAAGAACGCCCTCACCGGGATGCCGATCGGCGGCGGCAAGGG
>JAPKDO010000243.1 GCA_028822535.1 Acidimicrobiales bacterium | reverse complement strand
CTCAAGGTCGCCATGGTCGGCGACGGCGTCAACGACGCCCCCGCCCTCGCCCGCGCCGACGTCGGCCTCGCCATCGGCGCCGGAACCGACGTCGCCATCGAATCCGCCGGCGTCGTCCTCGCCTCCAGCGACCCCCGCAGCGTCCTCGCCGTCATCCGACTCTCCAAAGCCAGCTACACCAAGATGATCCAGAACCTCGTCTGGGCCGCCGGCTACAACGTCCTCGCCATCCCCCTCGCCGGCGGCGCCCTCGCCTGGGCCGGCATCGTCCTCGCCCCCGCCGTCGGCGCCATCCTCATGAGCGCCTCCACCATCGTCGTCGCCCTCAACGCCCAACTCCTCCGACGACTCGACCTCCAACCCACCTGACACGCCGGAGCGATACTCGTTCGACAATCAGTTGGGCAGTCTTTGGCTGCCGACCATGAAGTCAGCCGTCATGCCTGGACCCGATGGAGTCCTGGTACGTGGCATCGAGATGTTCCTGCTGTACAACGGCACGGCCCGTCGGGCAAGGGCCAGCCAGAATTCAGGGAAGCCCGCCGCCCGGCTCACCGGGCAGTGAGGTGACGACGGCGCCGCTGACGACCCGGTAGAGGTAGTACGCGGCGATGGCCATGAAGACCCAACCGATGACGAGGTCGATCCGCCGCCAGCCGTCCTGGTCAGTACCCGTGGGAAGGAATCGTGCCCCGACCGCAGCGATCGCGATGAGGCTGGCGGCGCGCCCCACGACGAACGCGGCGATGACGGCGAAGGCGATACCGGGACCGGCGACGATTCCAGCGGCAGCACCCACGCCGATGGCGATCGGTGCGCAGGCCGGGCACCCGGCGACGCCGAAGAAGACGCCGAAGGTAAAGGCCTCGACCGGCCGGGGCGGAAGCGTGCCGACTCGCTGACAGAGGCTGGCTCGGCGGAGGAGAAGCCGCAGTCCGAGGGCCCCCAAGAGAGCCGCTGAGGTGAGGTGCAGGACGATTCCGGCGCGGGTGAGGAAGTCGCTGAGTTCGATGATGACCGCACCGAAGATCCCGAGCATGCCGTCCATGCCGGCGACGAATGCGAGCACCGACGGTGCGGATCGCAGGAGCGGTTGTGGTCGTCGGCCGTCCTCGGTGATCGCTCCGGGTGCGACGGCCGAGACGACGACGGGAATCGATGGCAGTGCGATCGGCGACACCGTGAGCAGTGCGCCGGCGAGCAACGCGAGCAGTGGAGCGAGGAGTGCGGCGTCCGGGATCTGGTCGAGAACGGTGTCGAGCATCGGTCAGACAGTGGCTGCGACGGGCCGCATGCGCATGACAATGAACACTGCGCCCTTCTGTTCACGTTTCGCGCTTCCGGTCATGGGAGCTTCTTCCATGTCGAGCCGCCGTCGATCGAACGGAGCACGGTCGACGGGAGTCGGAGGGCGAACAGTTCGTCTCCGCGTACCCCCAGCGCGGCGACGTCGCCGATCACTTCGACCGTGAGCCACTCAGCGCCGTCGAGGCGATGCACTCCTCCTGCGTCGTCGTGGCCGATGACCCCGTCGGCGGTCCACGCCAGATCGACGAGCGCTGGTCCTTCTGTCTCGGCCCAGGTGTCGCCTCCGTTCTCAGACCGAACGAGCCCTCGGTCGAGGTCGACGCCGATCATCTGCGATGAATCGTTCGGGTCGACCGCGAGTGCGATCAACTGAGCGGCCCCATCCCTTGCCACCCACGTCGCTCCGGCGTCGGCGCTGACCCAGACCGCGCCGGCGGAGGAGTTCGCGGCGAACAGCTCGTCTTCGGCGAACACGAGGCGATGGAAGTCGGCCTCCCCGAGGAGCGATCGCTCTGACCAGGTCTGACCATCCGTGGACTCGACGATGCCCAGGAGCGGCGGCCGATCCTCGACGCGAAGGGAGTCGTCGCGAAGATCGGGATGACCAGAGGCCAAGATGGCGTCCCCCTCCAAGACCGCCGCCATCAGGTCGTGACGTCGATCGCCGATCGGATCGAGCCCATCGTCATCGACGCGGTAGAGACCGCTGTGCGTGGCAGCGAGAACCGTGTCGTCCTCTCGGATCAACAGATCGTGGACATGCACGACGTCGTCTTCAGCCACGACATCGGTGCTGGTCTGTGACGCGCAACCGGCGACCAGCACGGCCGCGACCACCAGAACGCCCTCGACGCGTCGACTCATCGTTCGAAGCCCTGCCGTTCCTGCTCGGTCCGCACGAAGTCGATGACGGCGTCGACCTCGTCATCGGTGAGCCCGTCGACAGGCGGCATCGGCCCGAAATCCCAATGATGCTGGGTGGCGCCGTTGCTGATCGCGGCACGGAATGCATCATCGGAATGGTGACCCGGCTCGTAGACGATGGACAGGTGCGAAGGACCTCGATCGGTACCACCCAGGTCGGCGCCGTGACACGCGGCGCAGTTGGCCGAGTAGAGCGCGGCACCGTCCAGATCCGTGTCCGGCCCCGTAGTGGACTCGGACCCGCTTCCACACGCCGCCGCCAATGCGGCTGACCCGAGGACAAGCATCGCTGGCACCACAATCCGTCGCACACCGGCAACCTAGCTACGACACGCTGTCGGATCGAAGCGAGGCGCGAGACGTAGATGTGCTCGAACGAGACCACGAGCAGGGTCGGTCGGGTCAGTCGGTCGTGGCGTTGATTCGCCAGTCCGACGGTAGATCCAACAGGCCAAGTCTCCGCTGCACGGCAGCGGCCACGGCGATGGTGCACGCGATCGCGCCCACCGTCACCCAAGAGCTCACGTTGAGCTGCGCCGCGCCCGACAAGCCGTGGCCCAGATTGCAGCCACCGCCGATCTGACCACCAACTCCGAGCAGCGCCCCACCGACGGCCAACTGCCCGTAGCGAACGGAGCGTTCACCACGCACCCACAGCGTCTTCGCCCGGACCGCCGCGAAGAGCGCACCCGGTACGAGCGCCACGAGAAAGCTGACCAACCACACGTTCACGCCACCGCCGTCGACGAGGCTCGCTGGACCCCCCACCGTGCTCGGACCGAACGACGCTCCCCCGGCCCCGGCAAGCACCCAAGCACCGATCGTCGCGACCCCGAGCGCCAAACCTCCGACGGCCCACGACCACTGCACGCCTTCCCGAGTTCCTCGCCGAGATCGCGCCAACAACGCCACGACCACCACCACGAATACCACCGACACGACCGCTCGATCGATGCCCACGACGTCAGGGATCGTCGGCCCGTCGAGATCCATCACCGAGCCACGTAGATCGAGCGATCCATCTCGACCGATCAGGAACCGGCTCGCACCGGCGTCGCCGAAGAACCACGCGACGAGCCCCACGGCCGCGCCGAGCATGCCGGAACCGAGCTTGTAGAACAGCCCCGACGTGCACGACGCAGCGATCACCATGCCCAACCCGATCAACGCCCCACCGAGCAGATTCCCCTGAGGACGGAACGACAGCCCCTCGTTCAACTCCCACCAGCCCGACGAATACAACGCCGACAGACCGACCGACGCCAGCGCCACGCCGAGTATCCAGATCTTGAACAGGTGGAACCGTCCCTCCAGCACCCCCCGCCATGCGGAGTGGAAGCACAGATCCGACCGCTGGAGCACGTACCCCAGCGCCAGACCGGCCACCGCTCCCGTGATGATCAGACTCGTCATCGGCTCCCTCTCGACCACAAACGCCGCCCGCCACTCTCGCGCCGACGCGTCGAGGAGCACCGGTCACCACGACGCGCCCGCTGCCCCCGACAGAATTGCAGACCGGTCTCCGGGCGGAGTCGACCTCGTCGACCGGGCCGCCTCGGGACGGGTCCCGCCAGGGTCCATCACGGGCGGGTTGCGTGGATGCGCCACCCGAACTCATGCCAGGTCACGTCGACATCGATGAACCCCGCGGCAGTCAGGCGGGATTCGAGACCGGCGGGGTCGACCGGGTTGTAGACGTCGCCCACGTGCAGCGCCTCCAAGTCCTCGCTGGCCACGCTGTCGGACGCCACGAACAGTCCGGCCGGCTGCAGGACACGATGCACCTCGGCGAACAGCTGATCCTGCTTCTCGTGCTCGGGCACGTGATGGAGCATGGTCAGGCAGATCGCACCGCTGAACCGGCCGGTCTCGAAGGGCATGGTGGTGGCGTCGCCCTCCACCACCGCGACGACTGGCGAGTCGCTCGTGCGACGAGCGAGGTCAGCGGCGAGCACCGGATCGAGCTCGAGCGCGGTCAGCTGGGAGAGGCGCTCGGCGAGCAGGTCGGTCGTCAACCCCGGGCCGGGGCCGATCTCCAGGACATCATCACCCAAGTCCGCCGGTTCCCGACCCCCGAATGCGAACGGGAGAATCATGTCGCGAAGCATCTCGCGCCAGCCGTCGCTTGCCAGGAGTTCGAGGTGGGCGTCGTTCATGGCTCGACGGTACGCACCGGCGAAGGTGTCGTCCATCACGTAGCTTGACAGATGATGTCGCCAAACGGACAACCTCCTCCTGGCGCTGGTGGCCTCTCCGTCGGCTCCTTCGCGCTCGCCGACCGCGACCGGTTCCCCACGCATCACCACGACACCCATCAACTCGCCTGGGCCTCGAGCGGAATCCTGTCGATGGGGGTCGACGATCGCACCTGGGTGCTCCCACGGGCTCGGGGCCTCTGGATCCCAGCTGGCACTCCACACGACGTGCTCGCCGATGGCGACACGACCATGGTCGGCCTCTACTTCGCCCCCACCGACTGTCCCGTCGCGTTCAGCGCACCCACCGTGATCGACACCTCCGGACTGCTCGGCCACCTTCTCGACCATCTCGCCGGCGGACTCGACCCCCAGGCGCGGTCACGCGCCGAAGCCGTGGTGTTCGATCTGCTCGTCCCCGTCCCCACCGCCACGATCGAGCTCGGCATGCCGACCGACCTCCGGCTCCGCCACATCGCGGAGGCGCTCCACGCCGACCCAGCCGACCCCAGGACCTTGGCGCAGTGGGGTCGTCTCGTCGGCGCGAGCAGCCGCACCCTGGCTCGGGTGATCCAGGGAGACACCGGCATGACGTTCGCCACGTGGCGAACGCGCCTGCGGATCGCCGCAGCGCTCCCCCGTCTTGCCGCCGGCGGACCCGTCAACCGAGTGGCACACGACGTCGGCTACGCAACACCATCAGCGTTCGTTGCCCCCTTCCGCCGCACCACGGGAACCACACCCGGCCGCTACTTCGCCGATCCATCCGACTGACGCCCTCCCCGCCGCCAGACCGTAGCGAAGGTCACGCGCGATGTCGGCAGCGATGCCGAACCCTACGACCGGAAACTATGACAGCACGTCGTAGTACGGTCCCCGGGTCACAGCGAGTAGCCAGATCTGATGGAGGGTCACATGTGCGGCGGCTGCAACATCCTTGCCGAAGGGCGGGCATCTCAGTGACCATGGCCAGGTACTGTTGGGTCGCTCATCAGGGAGCCAACGCTGTCGCTGCCGCGGAGACCATCCTCGACGAAGGCACACACGACAGCCCTAAGTCGAACGCTTCCTGCCGAGCGGTGGTAGATCACATCGTCGGTCGATCCAATCCGGAGTCGGCGCTGATCGCGCCACACGACAACCTGACCGTGGCAGCCCGGTAAGCGTCATGGCGACGACAGCAGAGAGCGAAGCAGACCTCGTCACCGTCCGAGCCCGGCCGAGCGCATCTCGAAGTTCAACGCCATGGCCCGTCGAGTTCTACCGGTCAGCCGTCGGCAAGAAGTGGGTCATGGCCCTCACCGGCATCATGTTGATGGGGTTCGTCGCGTACCACATGGTCGGCAACCTCCATCTCTACGAGGGCGCCGCCGGAATGAACGAGTACGGCGAGTTCCTCCGCGAGATCGCCGTGCCCATCCTCTCGCGGACCGTCTTCTTGTGGATCGCACGACTCGGCCTCGTCGTTGCTTTCGTG
>JAPKDO010000242.1 GCA_028822535.1 Acidimicrobiales bacterium | reverse complement strand
CGGGCGACAGCGGTCACCGCGGTGTCGCCGTCGCTCGCCGGGCTCGAACACGACGACTGTCGGCTGCTCGCCGACGAGTGGGGTCTCGACTGGCGCGAGGTCCACACCGACGAGATGGAGAACGCCTCGTACCGGGAGAACGACGCGGATCGGTGTTTCTGGTGCAAGGACGCGCTCATGGACGCGATCAGCCCGTTGGTCGACGACGTCGGGGCGACCGCGATGCTCGGGGTCAACGTCGATGATCTCGACGATCACCGCCCCGGCCAGCGAGCGGCGGCAGAGCGAGGGGCGGTGTTCCCACTCGTCGAGGCCGGATTCACGAAAGCCGACGTTCGCCAGGCGTCCCATGACCTGGGTCTGCGCACCTGGGACAAGCCTGCGGCGCCGTGTCTGGCCTCCCGTCTTCCGTACGGCACCCCCGTCACGTTGGGTCGTCTGCGCTCGGTGGAGGAAGCCGAGGCCGGGTTGCGGGCGATGGGGTTCGACGAGCTCCGCGTCCGCCATCACGGCGAGCTGGCGCGGGTCGAACTCCCGCTCCATCGCATCGAGGAAGCCATCGTGCTGCGAGAACGCGTCACCGAAGTGGTCCGATCCGCCGGGTATCGCTGGGTGTCGCTCGACCTCGACGGTCTGCGTTCGGGAAACCTCAATCCCTGACTCGGCTACGGGTGCCGCGCCGGAGCTCTCGCTAGCGAACGGTGATGTCGCCGGGAGTCCACATGGTGAACGAGAGGTGTTTCACGCCGAGGTGATCGACGATGCGATCCTCGTCGGCGAAACGATCGAAGCAACGGCGGGCGGTGTCGATGCCCACCATGAAGACGAAGTCGCCCCATGGCAACAGGACCGGACCGTCGTCGACGTCGCCTTCACGCAGCACCGCCTCGACCTCGAGCGTCGGCCGTTCGGGGTTCGACGGATCGAGGCAGACCGAGTGGTACACGATCCCCTCGAAGACGGACATCGCCTTGATCTTCATCGGGTGGAGCTCCGCACCGGGGTCACCAGCCGAGTGTGCCCGGTCCGCCCTTGAACGGGCCGACCACCTTCGACGTGATCCATCCACCGTAGAACGACCCCTCGTTCGGATCGACGACCTCGCCGTCCACCGTGCACTCGTCCATCTCCTGCGCGTAGAACGCGTAGTGACCGGCGATCGGCTCGAACCGCTCGGTGGGGGCGGGGTACGTCCAGGCGGCGTTGTCGGCCATCCGCTCGCCCGCGTGGACGGACCAGTAGATGGCGGCGCCCTTCCACTCACAGAACGTGCGATCGGTCCCCGGGACGAACAGGTCGGTTCGGACGTCGTCGGCGGGCAGGTAGTACGCAGGCGGCTGACTGGTCTCGAGCACCCGCACCGGCCGGGTCGTGTCGGCGACGACGATGCCGCCGAATCGCACGACGACGTGGTGATCGCTGGTCTCGACCGCCGGTGGGCGTGGGTAGTCCCACACCGACTCCTGGCCGGGGCCGGGTTCGATCCGCACGGGTTCGACGCGTCGGGGTCCCATGCCCGAAGCTTGACGCTGATGTCGGATCATCACAACCCGCCCCCCGGCACCCCGCCGGTCGACCCCGCCGACGAGGAGCGATTCGCCGAGATCTCGCATGCGTTGGTCGAGGGGGTCGAGGCTGTGGTTCCCGGGTGGATCGAACGTCTGGTCGTCCAGCGTGTCCGTGCGTGGTGCGGCGACGTTGCGCCTGCGGTGGTCGCGGCGGCCGCGACCGCGGGTTCGGCCGCCGCTGCCGACGTCGTCCCACGCATGCGGTCGCTGGTCGAGACCGATCTGGACGACCAGCGGACCAATCCGCTCTCACTCCTCCGCGATGCCACCCGGTTCGCCCACGACGTGCTCGCCGATGTCGGTGTCCCCGAAGTGGCCCGCGATCAGTTCTCGACCCGCTCGTTCCCCGACGACGTGTATGGACTCGTCCCCGCCACCTGGGAGGACGTCGATCCTGCATTGCACGAACTCGGCCTGACCTGGGGCGCGGCGAAGGCATTCCTGTTCAAGGCCAGACGACGACAGGAGGGGCGGACGTGACCGTGTACGCCATCAGCACCGACCTCATAGACGGCTCGAAGCTGCGAGGGGCGATCGACGGACTCCGTGTCGTGCGACCCGGCGACGACCTCGACAGCGCCGAGGTCGTCCTGGTCGACCTGGGTCTCCCCGGAGCGCTCGAGGCGGCGATCGCGTCGGGAGGCCGGGTCATCGCCTACGGGAGTCACGTCGACGAGGCAGTGCTCGACGCCGCGTCCGCTGCCGGGGCCGACGCGATGCCCCGCTCGGTGTTCTTCCGGCGCCTCCGCGACGGCACACTCCTCGGCTGACGACTACTCGTCAGGACGGTCGAGGCGCTGCCAACCGGTGTCGGTGATCGACCGGGGTTCGAAGAACAGGCAGTCCTCCGGGCAGGCGAAGGGCATCTCCTCGGCTGCACCCAGCCGACACCGCTGCAGGACATCGCCTGCGGGTGTCGAGCGGGTCGAGTAGTGACGACAGTCTGCGCGTACGGCCACGGCCCACGTGTCGCGCAGGACCCCACGCGGACCCGACCGGTAGGGTCCGCGACCATGGAGCGCCTTCTCGTCATCGGTGGCGACGCCGGGGGCATGGCCGCAGCGTCGCAGGCCCGTCGCCGTAAGCCGTACATGGAGATCGTGGCGCTCGAGAAGGGGAACCGCACGAGCTACTCGGCCTGCGGTATCCCGTACCTCGTCGCCGGCGACGTGCAGAGCGCCGACGAACTGGTGGCACGCACGCCCGAGGAGTTCCGGGACAAGCATCGGATCGACGTCCGCATGCACCACGAGGTCATGGGCATCGATCTCGACGCACGCAAGGTCGAGGTGCGCGACCACAGTCGTGAGCGCACGTTCCAGCTCGGGTTCGACCTGCTCCAGATCGGGACCGGCGCTCGACCGATCAGGCCCGACCTGCCGGGCATCGACCTCCCGCACATCCACGGCGTGCAGACCGTCGACGACGGTGTCGCGCTGTTGGAGCGGGCTCGCCAGTCCAACTGTCGGAAGGTCGCGGTCATCGGCGGCGGCTACATCGGCATCGAGATGGCCGAGGCATTCGTCCGGTGGGGTGCGGCGGTCACGCTGATCGAGGGCAACGACCAGGTCATGCGGACGTTGGACCCGGACATGGCCGCCCCGATCGTGCAGGCGATGCGCCGCCAGGGCATCGAGGTCCGTCTGGGTGTCCGTGCCCAGGGCTTCGACGACAAGCAGGTGCACACCGACGCCGGCGCCATCGACGCAGACCTGGTCGTCCTCGGTCTCGGCGTCACTCCCAACTCCGAACTCGCCGGCGACGCCGGCGTGACGCTGGGCGTCCGTCGAGCGATACGCGTGAACCGTCGTCAGCAGACCTCCGTCGAAGGTGTGTATGCGGCCGGGGATTGCGCCGAGTCGTTCCACCGGGTGAGCCAGCGTCAGGTCCACGTCGCGCTCGGGACCGTCGCGAACAAGCAGGGTCGGGTCGCCGGCATCAACCTCGGCGGTGGCTACGCCACGTTCGCCGGCGTGGTCGGCACGGCGATCACCAAGGTGTGCAGCACCGAGATCGCCCGGACGGGGCTGAACGAGTCCGAAGCGAAGCGCAACGGCTTCGCCTATGAGACCGTGACGATCTCGTCGACCACGAGGGCGGGCTACTTCCCCGGCACCCAGCCGATCTCCATCAAGCTCCTCGCCGAGCACGGCTCTCGCCGCATCCTCGGCGCACAGATCGTCGGCGAGGAAGGGGCGGCGAAACGCATCGACGTGTTGGCCACCGCCGTCACCGCCGAGATGACGGTCGATCAGGTCATCGACCTCGACCTGGCATACGCCCCGCCGTTCTCCGGGGTGTGGGACGCTGTGCACATCGCCGCCCGCAAGGGTGCCGAGGCGCTGGACCGTGAGGCCCTGGAGCAGACGGAGACGACGTGAAGCAGATCACCGCCATCATCAAGCCCTTCAAGCTCGACGACGTGAAGGAAGCGCTGAAGGGGATCGGGATCCAGGGCATGACCGTGTCCGAGGTCCAGGGCTTCGGTCGCCAGTCCGGCCACACCGAGGTGTACCGGGGTGCCGAGTACACCGTCGAGTTCGTGCCGAAGGTCAAGGTCGAGGTCATCGTCGCCCCGGGACAGGAGATCGGTGTCGTCGATGCCATCTCGGCGGCCGCCCAGACCGGCAAGATCGGCGACGGCAAGATCTGGGTCACCGACCTCGACGCCCTCATCCGCATCCGCACCGGCGAACGCGACGCCGACGCGGTCTGACACTGTGACGGCCGACCTTTCGACCCGACCGACCGGTCGGTAGGCTGCGCCCATGACCTTGTCTGATGCCGCGCTCACCGAGGAACTCGCGCCCGTCGTCGCAGGGCTCGTCGACCGCCACCTGACCAACACCAAGGAGTGGTTCCCACACCGTCTGGTGCCGTGGAGTCGGGGTGAGGACATGGACGCCGACTACGAATGGGACCCGTCCGAGACCGTGCTGTCCGAAGAGGTCCAGTCGGCGATGATCGTGGATCTCCTGACCGAGGACAACCTGCCGTACTACTTCGAGACGATCTACAACCTCTTCGGCAAGCACGAGCCGTGGGGCGTGTGGGCTCGCCGCTGGACGGCCGAGGAAGGCCGCCACTCGATCGTGATCCGCGACTATCTCCACGTCACCCGCGCCGTCGATCTCGACGAGTTGGAGCGTGGACGCATGGCGCAGGTCTCGCTCGGCGAGGTGCCGCATCCCGAGACCGTCCACGACGGCCTCGCCTACGTGACGATGCAGGAACTGGCCACCAAGATCAGCCATCGCAACACCGGACGCCATCTGGACGACAAGGTCGGCTACCAGGTCATGGCCAAGGTCGCCGGCGACGAACAGCTCCACCACGTCTTCTACCGAGACGCTGCCACCGCGGCGCTCGAGGCCGACCCCGACGGCATGGTCATGGCGATCGACCGTCAGGTCCGCACCTTCGCCATGCCCGGAACCGGGATCCCCGGCTTCGCTCAGCACGCCAAGCGGATCGCCAAGGCGCAGATCTACGACCTGCAGATCCATCACGACCAGATCCTGCGCCCGATGGTCGTCGATCACTGGAAGCTCCCCGAGCTCGAGGGTCTTTCGCCCGAGGCCGAGGAAGCTCGTGTGTCGGTGCTCAAGTACCTCGACCGCGTCGACTCCGCCGCGCAGAAGATGGCGGCCCGGCGCGAGCGCGACGCCGAGCGCGAACTCGCCACCGCCTGAGGGCCCTCGCTGTTTCACACAGCGGAAACAATCAGGACCCTCGCCCGTCACACCCTGACGCGATTGTGACTCCAGCCCTGCGGTGACCTGTCGCGGGCGGACGCGAATGTGGAGGAATCCGTGGAACCAGGCGACGTTTGGCTGCTGGTCTCGACCGTGCTGGTGCTGTTCATGGTGCCGGGGCTGGCGCTCTTCTACGGCGGCATGGTGCGTTCGAAGAACGTGCTGAACATGTTGTTGATGAACCTCTACTGCCTCGGGATCGTGCCGCTCGTGTGGGTGACGGTCGGGGCGAGCCTCTCGGGAGGTGGAACGTCGAACCTGTTGGGCAACCTCGACTTCTCGTTCCTCCAGGACCTCGACGGGAGCGGACTGTTGCTGACGGCGTTCCTGATGACCTTCGCCGTGATCACCCCAGCGCTGATCAGCGGCGCGGTCGCCGACCGCATGAAGTTCTCGGCGTGGGCGATCTTCGTCCCGATCTGGAGCCTGCTCGTCTACGTGCCGGTGGTGTATTGGATCTACGGCGTCGACAACGAGACGGGGGACCTGATCGGCTGGCTCGGTGCCCGTGGCTCGCTCGACTTCGCCGGTGGCACGGCGATCCACATCAACGCCGGCGTCGCGGCGCTCGCCGTGGTGATGGTCCTGGGTCG
>JAPKDO010000241.1 GCA_028822535.1 Acidimicrobiales bacterium | reverse complement strand
AGACGAGCCTCATCGGGGGTGTTGTCCACCACCTCGGTCTGGGTCGGCGAGACGACGAACGACTCCTCACGCAGTTCGTAGACGCATTCGCCGACCGGCGTCTCGAGCGTGATGCGATCTCCGGGTTCGAGGACATCGAGATCATGGAACGGGCGACCATAGGTGGTCCGGTGGCCTGCGATCGCGACGTTGCCGACCTCGCACGGCAACGGTGTGCCCGGATAGTGGCCGGCACCGGCGCGCAGAGCCGATGCGGTCGTTCCCTCGACCACCACGACGTCGACGCCGATCCGGGGGATCTTGATCCGCGTGAGGCTGTCGCCGACTTGTAGATCTCGTCGAACGTATGCATCTCGCAACGCCGGGCTGGCGAGCTGGCGGTCCAGTTCGCCCTGCAGACGGCCCTGGTAGAGGTTGGTGTAGAAGGGATAGCCGATCACCCCCGCGGCCGCGAGCAAGAGCACGACGGAGAGGCCAGAGAGCGCAACTCGTGCAGCCTTGCGCCTCTTCAGCACCACGACGAAGCGTTCGACCAGGTTCTCTGGCTGACGCGTGAGGGCTGGCACCCTGGCGGTGATGCCCGCACTGCCGGTGGGCATTGGCAGACGTTCTGATCTCTGTGACCGAACGACGAAGAACACCACCGCGAGAGCGGTGACCAGGTTGACGAGTACCGCGACCAAGGACAGCACGGTCTGCAGCGTAGCTACGACACTGTGTCGTTCACGTTCACGTTCACGTTCACGTTCACGAGATCGAGGCCGAGGCCGAGGGCCGACGCAGCCGCTGCGTACACGGCCAGCGCGCCGACGGACGTAGCCGTCGTGGCCATCAGTGCCCAGCTCCGGCTGGACTCGTGGGAGCCCGCCCATCCTCGAACCGAGGCCAGGCCCACCACCATCGCGAGCGTCGCAAGGACGACCCTTTCACCGTTGGCGGCGACGGCCGACAGCGTGAGCAGACCGTGTCGCCGGAACGACCAACCGAGTGCCGCCGCGCCGAACGCGTACGACGCTGCATGACTGACCGCAAGACCAGTGACCTGCTGCGTCGGCGAGGTCGCGAGCGACACAGCAACGAGGGCGAACGCGACGTTGACGACGTTCACTCCGACGTTGACCACCGCTGGTCGGCGGCTGTCACTCAGTGCATATGAGGCCCTCACCAAGAGTTGGAACATCGAGAATGGAACGAGCGACAGCGCGAAGCCCATGATCGCGACTCGCACCAGCGACGAGTCGGAGGTCCCGACGACGATCGTGGCCAGCGGATCGGCCAGGAGGAACAGTCCGACCGCCGCGGGAAGGATCCATCGGAGGGTCATCCTGGCTGGATGCTCGATCGAGTCAGCGCGCTCCGATCTCGAGGTCGCCGCTGCGATCGTCGGGGTCGCGGCAGAGAGAAGAGACACCGCCACGATGGCATACGGCAGTTGCATCACGGTGAATCCCCATTGATAGGCCGTCACGCCGCCGGGCACGACGCTGGCGACGGCAGTCACCACCGCCAAGCCGATCTGGTTGAGGATCACGTAGACGACGACCCATTTGCCCACACTGGCGAGTTCCCGGATCGCGGGATGACCGAACGCGACCCGGATGCGGAGACCGGGCTCCGCTCGATGCGCACCTAGGATCTGAATCGCCACCATCGCGCCGACAGCGATGGTCGTACCCCAGCCGAGGACAGCCCGACCGCCGCTCGACACCTCGGAAGGGCTCTGGAGCACGCCGCCTGCATCCCGGAGATATACGAGCGCGACGACGATCGTGATGACGTTGGTCGCGACCGGAGCAACTGCGCCGAGGGCCAGGTGCCGCCTGGCCGTCATGATCCCGACGGCGAGGACGCTGAGCGCGTACAACGCGATCTGCGGAGCGAACATGCGCAGCCATGTGCTGGCGAGCTGCACGAAGCTGGCGTAGTCGGCGCGTCCCGCCGCACCGGCCGTGAGGGCTCGTATCAGGAGCGGCGACGCCACGGCGACAACGGCGCTCACGACGACACCGACGACGAGCGTGGCCCCGAGTAGTACCGACGCTGTGTCTGCTCGGTTCTCCGCGCGGATGAGGATGGGAACGACAGCTGCGCTGAGCGCTCCGCCGGCGACCAGCGTGAAGATCATGTTCGGCGCCGTGTTCGCGATGTTGTAGGCATCGCCCGTCACCGTGACCCCCAGAGCAGAGGCCAAGGCCATCGTCCGGACCAGCCCGGTCGCTCGACTGAGCGTTGTCCCTGCCGCCATTCCCACTGCGCCTCGTCTCAGCTGACCGAGGCGCCGGTCAGCCATCGAACGCAAGGTGGAGGTGATCTTCATGAACCGTGTTCGTGAACGAGATCGATGAACCAGCTCCATCCAGATCCCATGGGGAACCGAGTTCGGTCACCGCGCCGCGGTCGAGTAGTCCTTGCACCAGAGCTTGGACCGGGCTGCCGGCGTGTTGCTGCAAGACGACGGGTTCGCCGTCCACCGCCCAGATGTCGACGCCTCGTCCGAGGGTGTGGTTGCTGACAGAGGAGGCTTCGAAGACGTTGTAGGGATGTCCGCTGGCGAGGACCGTCACGCTGAGGGTATGGGCGCGGGCGAGTTCGACGAGCAGGCGGAGGATTCGGTCATCGATGCGCCCGGCCTCGATGTCCCACCGAGCGGAGTCCGGCAGGTCGATGGTCGCACTGTCGAGTACCGACTTGCCTGCGGGGGATACGACAGTTGGTTCGCTCGGAGAGTCGCCGCCGATCGAGTCGATGGAGGTGACGGTCCATGAGCCGTCCGTACGGTCCAGACGGACGTCGGCGGTGCGCGTCACGCGTTGTTCGCCGTCGGCTCGAAGAAGCGTCTGTCGGAAGACCACCATGACCGACGACTTCACAGGTGTGAGCCCGCCCAGCTGCGGATAGACGATCTCGACGCTCGACGCCGCGTCTGGCACCAGCAGTGGCTCAGCGGCTTCGATGCCCGTCGGATCGACCAGGGTCGACACGCGATCGGATGCGGAGGGAACATCGCCGGCACCCATCGGATAGGTACCGAGCGTCTGCACGACTTTCGCGGCGAGGCGCTTGGCCTCCGGTTCCGGTTCGCCGGGGAGGGGGACGTACGGCTCGGGTGCCGGGAGCGAGGGGACGGACGTCGTCGAGGAAATGGTTGTCGACGGTTGAGAGCCAGCTGGTCCCCCCGTTGCGGACGTCGCATCGTCCGCCCACCCGCATCCGACCGGGATGCCCAGGATGACGATCGCTGCGAACACTCGAGCCTTCAAGGCAACTCGATGCGGTATCGAGTCCATGCCACCCCGTCGCGATCCATCGTCATTTCGGAAGGTCGCCATCTGCGGGACTCGTAGAACCTCCCAGCGCCAGCGTCACCGGTCCGGGTGAGAAGGCGAGCGGAGGATACTCCGGCTGATGCCACCGCTGCCTCGAACGCACCGACCAGCTCGCCGCCGACGCCCAATCCACGCACGCCGGTAGAGACGGCGACGTGCGTCAGCACCGCGGCCGGACCAGCACCGATGGATTCTCCCCTCGGCGTGACCTCGAGCCGCGAGAGTCGTCGAAGCCCGACGAGATAGCGGAGCGCCCGGGTTCGAACGAACCACGAAGCCACACGTGGCCGTGCCGTGAGCGCGACGAGCCCGCTCAACGCCAGCGTCGGACCGTGGTGTCGAACAACGTGCTGATAGTGCCTCGGCTCGTCGAGGACGCCGACCACGTAGCCCACGGTGCTTCCGTCCCGTTCGGCCACGAACGCAATCGCGTGGTCGCTGCAGACGAAGGAGTGCAGATATCTCCGGAGGAAGCGCCGACCCAGCATCGGAAAGAACCCATGGGGAAGTGCGGCCTCGTGCAAGGAGCTTGCGAAGCGTCCATCGCCCGGGGCCATTGCCCGGATCGTCGTGGTACCCGAACCGACTGTCGAGGTCGTGAGCGTCATGGCCACAATCTACGACAGATCGTAGTAACTGAGGGGGACGCACTCAGTGCGCGGGGTGACTCGCAATCGTCGTGCTGGTGTCATCGTCGTGGAGCGGTGCGGTTGGCCGCTCGGGAGGTTCGTCGGCGATGTCGAGCACGGTGTCGGCGAGCGCGAACGTCACGCCACCGAACGCTGCGGCGAACGCGACGACGACCGGCCAACCACGACGCTTTCGTTGCTGGAACACGGGGCGGGACCGCGAGGAAGGCCTCATTGCTCGACGAGTTCGTGAGCGCCGGCCGGCGTCGGGTCGGCGGTGACCACCATCGGAAGGTCATCGCGCTGTCTGCGTCGCGCGAGGAGGACGAGGCAGCCGAGGATGACGACAATGGCGAACCACTGGCTCCCGGTGAGCCCGAAGCGGCGGACGTCCTCGCGGAGGAAGTCGAAGATCAACCGCCCGGCCCCGTACAGGATCCCGAAGAGGAGCGTCCGTTCACCTCGTCGCAGCTTCACGCGCCGCAGCGCGATGAGGACGGCGGAGACGACCGCGGCGATCACGATGTCGTAGGCAGCGGTCAGGTGCACGACCTCACCGGCGGGGCACGCAGAGCCGACCGTTCGACCGACATCGACGACGTCCGGGCATTGGAAGCCGAAGGGAAGCGTCGTGGGTTCCCCGAGATGGTCGGCGATGACGATGTCCCCGATGCGACCGACCGCGATGCCGAGCGCGAGCCAGGGTGCGGCGAGGTCCATCAGCTCGAAGAACCCGTGCCCGGCCCGCCTGACCAGTGGAGTGGCGGCGAGCAGGGCTCCGGTGATGCCGCCGAGGAGGCTGATCCCACCCTCCCAGATCTTGAACCACTCGACCGGGGAGTCGTAGTTCGAGAAGTTGTTGACCACGTAGACCACGCGGGCCCCGATCAGCGCTCCGATTGCTGCTCGGGTGAGAACCGAGTAGATCAGGTCGTCGGAGATGTTCCGCTTCCTCGTGTCGCTGAGGAGGAAGCGGGCGCCGAGGATGAATCCGACCGCGGTGAAGATCCCGTGTGGAGATATCGCGAGTGGCCCCAGATGGATTCGCACGAGTGGCGTGTACGAAATGGCTGCGAGGATCGTCACCGTGGCTCCAACAGGTCGGCGCCCGTCGTTGTGCGTCGAGACTCAGACATAGACCGTCTCGCGGTCGAAGAGGCCCAGGAACCGTGTCGACCAGCCGGCCACCAGGACGCCGAGGATCAGATAGAGCTCGGAGTGGCCGAAGGGCAGGAGTGTCATGTCCTCGGTCAGCAGCATGCCGTCGTTGAGGATGACGATCAACAGCCCGCAAGCGACGCCGAGCCAGCCCGCAACTCGGTGCCATTGGGGTCGTACCGTCAGGTCGATCTGGTCGGGTGGCGTGTAGCGACTCGAGGACAGTGGCTCAGGTCCGTCCGCCCGGCCAACGGTATCGCCCTTGATGGGCGCGCTACGCCGTGTCCGGTCGGCACGCACGCGTGATTCCGGGGTAGTTCCCTTGGGTGTGACCCGGGATCCGGACTTCTTGGGTCTGCTCATGCACCCGGCTCCTGACGAACTCCGACAACTACTACGACACTACGTCGTACCGCGCCGATCTGCGAAGCAGGCACCTGAGCGTTGGCGTCGGCGTGCTGGGCCGCTCTCGACGCTTCCGGCTTCGTCGCCGCGAGGCCAAGGATGCTCGGCAGACGGTTACCGTCGCGTCGTGGACTTGAACGGTGAGGACGGCCCCGGCTCGAGCCCACCACCCCCACCTGACGACCGGATCTGGCGTCACCCCTCGGAGCTCTTCGGCGTTGGGGCGATCGTCGACGAGCCCCGACGTCAGCGACGTCAGCGACGTCTCGGGCGGACCGCGCGGTCAGCCGTCGTCGTAGTGGTCGTGGCCGCGATTGTGGGCACCGTCTTCATCGGGTCGTTCCCAGATCCCGAACCGCCGAGGACGCAGGACCAAACCGGAGGACCGCCGCTCACCGTGTCCGATG
>JAPKDO010000015.1 GCA_028822535.1 Acidimicrobiales bacterium | reverse complement strand
ACATGACCAGGATCGGGTTCATGATCGAGTTGACGTTGTAGGGGCAGATGTAGGGGAGCCCCATCGTCAACACGTCGGTCTGTCCCTCGACCGGCACGATGTGCTGTTCGAAGCAGTGCTCGAGCGTCTTCTCATGGACGGCCTCGACCTCGCCGGCCTGCACGCTCGTGACCGCGTAGGGCGCCTTCCACGACATGAACGCCGCGCGCTTGGCGCGGGCCGGCATGCGCTTGAGCCCGGCCTGCATGCCCATGAACATGGCGCGGTCCTTGGCCGTCCACTCCCACTCGCGCTTGGCGAGCATCGACATCGGGCTCTGCGTGTCGAGGGCCTCGGTGCCGAACGTGTCGTTGTTGACCGTCGTCTCGATCTGGAAGACCTTGACGTCGTTGTCGCGCAGCACCTTGCCCATCCGCCAGTTCGAGTGGTGGAGCTCGGAGCTGTGACGGTCCATGAAGCTCTTCGAGTGCTGCATGGTGTGCACGTTGTGGTGGTGCTTGAGGCTTGGATAGCCGGCCAGCCCGGTGGCCGTCGACTTCCAACCACCGTCCATCGACACCATGTTGATGTTGACGTAGACGATGAGGTCGCTGGTGGCGGCCCGCTTGTTGATGGCGACGAGTTCGCCGTGGTCGGTCGTGCCGATCTCGAGCATCCCGTCGGGATCCTCGGCGTCATGGTTGTAGAGCTTCCCGTCGGGGGCGAACGCGTCGTAGACCCGGTCGCCGACCGCATGGCGCAGCTCGTCCTCGGTCATGCGGCGGTGGAGCGCGAGGGCAGCGATGATCTCGACGTCGTCGACGCCGGCGGCCGCCGCCGTGTCGAGCACGGCCTCGATGATGCGTTGACGCACGTCGGGCCGGCGCATCTGGGGGAGCGGCAGGCTGATGTCGTCGAAGCAGATCGTCAGCTTCATGTCGCCGAAGAGCAGCTCGGACAACGGCTTCGAGTCGCCGAGTGGGTTCTCGAGCGCGGCGGCGATCTTGTCGTCGACGTGTTCCAGCCCGGGCAGCGGCTCGGCCGGGTAGATCACCCGCGTGCGACCGGCGGGCATCTTCTCGAGCGAGAAACCCTCGCCCCGATGGAAGAGGATCGGTGGTGTCGACGAGTCGACGTCGAGCACGAGTCCGGGACGGGGCATCAGGAGTTCCTCATGTCGAAGGCGATCTTGACGGCACCACGTCGGCCGGCGGCCGCGGCGTGGGTGATGGCGTCGGTGTAGCGACGAAGGGGGTAGGTCTGGGTGACGAGGCGGCCCAGGTCGTTCGTCTGGGCCAGTCGGATGGCTGCGTCGAAGTCGCTGCGGTCGTAGGCGTAGACGCCGCGGAGGGCGACCTCGCGGTGCCACAGCCCGGTGAGGTCGAGGTTCACGGTGGCCGGCATGCCGACCACGAGCACGGTGCCGCCGGGAGCGACGACCTGCAGCGCCTGGGTGAGGCTGGCTTCGGAGCCCACGCAGTCGATGACGGTGGGTGCACCACCGGTCAGTTGGCCGCTTGCGTGGTCACGGCCGAGCTTCATCGAGCCGGTGGACAGGCGGATGGCGCCGGCGAGTTCGTCGGGATCGACGACCCTGCTCGCGCCGAACTCCTTCGCCAGGCGCTGCTGGTGGGAGTAGCGGGCGGCGACGGTGACGTCGTCGCGGTCGAGTGCGGCGAGCGTGAGGAGGCCGAGCGTGCCGGCGCCGATGATGGCGACCGGGCCGTCGCCGGTGACCTGTGCGGCAGCGTGCACGGCGCAGGCGGTCGGCTCGACCATGACCGCGGCCTCGTCCGACAGGTCGTCGGGTACGGGGATCAGTTGGTCGGGGTGGGCGACCATCTCCTCGGACCAACCGCCGCCGGTGTCGCAGCAGAACCCCGACTGCAGACCCGGTTCGAGGTGTCCGAAGGCGATGCGCTCGCATCGGTTGATCTGGCCGGCCTCGCATGCTGTGCACACGGGATCGATGCCGCGGATGGCGCAGTGCAGGACCGGCACGAGCACGGCACGGCTGCCGTCGTCGAGGTCGCCGACGACCTCGTGGCCGGGCACGAACGGGAAGCTGACGATCGGTTCGAAGTACCGGGAGGAGTGGCCGTCGATGGTCGACAGGTCCGAGCCGCAGATGCCGGCGAGACGTGGCCGGAACCGGACCCAGTCGTCGGTCGGCAACTCGAACTCGTCGAGGTCGCGCAACCGCAGCGGTCCCACGGCGGCGCCGCCACCGGGCTTGAGCGCGCCGGCGACCATCGCCGCCGCGTACTTCGCCGGCTTCCGGGAGAACTCGAGCGCCTTCACCATCCCCCCACCCCCACGCTTCTTGTCACAGGTAGGGACGTCTGGTGGCTTCGTGGTGTGACAAGAACACCCTCCGGTCGGTTCTTGTCACAGGCTCGGCCAGCGGGCGGCATGGCTCCATGACAAGAACGGTTGGGGGGCGATTGGGCGACTGTCGAGCGGGTGGGGATCATCGGGCGATCCTGGTGGGGGTGCGGCCGCGCCAGGTGGGGGCGATCGGCAGGAGCGGGTCGCTGAAGCCCTTCGACTTCTCGAAGTGTTCGACGAGCCAGCCGCGTTTGCGGGCGAGCGCCGCCAGGCGGGCCTCGGGGTTGACCGCGACGGGGAAGCCGGCGGCTTCGAGGAGCGGCAGGTCGGACGTGGAGTCGGCGTAGGCGACCGAGTCGGCCGGATCGAAGCCGTGTTCGGCGCAGTAGTCGAGCAGCGCTTGGGCCCGGGTCTCCCCGGTGGGCGGCACGTCGGTGAGTTCGCCGGTGAAGCGGCCGTCGGCGTCGATGCTCATCTCGGCGCAGATGACGTCGTCGAACAGCGGCTTGAGCGGCTCGATCGCCACACCCAAGGCCCCCGTGATGAGCAGCGTCCGGTGCCCGAGCTTGCGGTGCTCGCGCACCCGGCGGATGGCGTCCGGGAACGACTTGGTGAGCAGCAGGTGGCTCGCCATCTCGACCGTGTCGGCGTGGAGTCTGGCGGCGTCGGCGCCCTCGTAGCGCCGGTAGAAGTGCCGGAGGAAGTCGCTGCGGTCCTTGCGGTCGAGCGACAGCAACGACGGTGCCTCGGCCAGCGTCTTGAGCACGAAGCGAAGGCGCTCGTCGTTCGGGAGCCGGCGGGTGGCCAGCCACGAGTACGACGCGACGACATTCGACGCGATGAGTGTGTTCTCGAGGTCGAAGGCGACGACCTGGCGATCGGGGTCGAGCACCTGGCGGCGTAGGCGCGACGAGCGGGACTCGCGGTTGGTGGCGCCGGGCGTCGTCTTGACGCGAGCGTGCTGGACGACCGACGGGAGGTGGATCTCGGTGATGTAGCGGTTCCAGTCGATGACCCGAGGGTCGAGGCAGAAGGCATCGCGAGACGCCTCGTCGCACGCATCGCCGAGCGCCAACAGGTTGTCGACGCCGTAGATGGCCTCGCACTCGGTGTAGGCGCCGTAGAGTTCGACGTAGGTGAGGGCGCGTTCGGCCTCCTCGCGCTTCTCCTCGAGCGACGCCGCCCACTCGGCCTGCTTGCCGCGCAGTGGGAGCGCCTGGAGGATCGCTTCGGACTTCTCGAGCACCGACTTGGCCCGTTCGAGCTGCGCCTGCACCCGGCCGCGACCGGGGAACTGCCACTCGGGAACGACGATCGGCTGGCCGTCGTTGTCGTAGATGGGGTGCTCGGTGAACCAGCCGCTGACGTTGTCGACCAGGGTCTGGTAGCGCAGCGGGTTGGCCGAACCCGACGCCGACTGCACGATGCGGGGTGCACCCTCGGCCGGCCCGGCGGCGGCGGTCGTGATGATCGCGGCACACACGAGGTCGACGGGGATGACGTCGACCGTGCCCTCGGGGACGCCGGGGAACTCCTTCAGGAGCCCGCGGGCGTAGGAGATGATGACCGGCTCGGCCATCCGGAATCCACGGATCCAGCCGGGCGACGGTTCGGCGAGGGACGACTCGATGATCGCCGGCCGCACGACCGAGACGGGGATGTCGCCGCGCTGTTCGAACAGGGCCCGTTCGCCGAAGGCCTTGGTGTAGGCGTAGGCGTCGGGCCAGCCGAGGCTTCCGGCGCGTGAACGGCCGGCTTCGACGAGTTGGTCGGTGACCCAACGTGTGCGGTTCTGTTCGGTCTTGGAAGCCAACAGCGGCGTGCCCGCTGCGCCGAGTTCCTTGCGGGCTTCGCCGCGGAACTGCTTCAACATGTCGGGCTTGCGGGACTCGGCCTCGGCGTCGGCCCGGATGCGGCGGGCGGCGGCGACCTCGTCGCGCCAGTCGACCCCGAACCAGTACGGGCTCTCGTCGACGGGCACCTCGGGGGCTGACCCCTTGCGGTTGCCGGCGACGTAGCAGGTGCTCACCGCGACGAGATGGGGTGTGATGTCGAGGTCCTGGAGCGTCTTCGCGATGCGCGACGGGCCGAGCAGGTTGACCTCGACGGCCGAGTCGAGCGGCGAGTCGAAGCTCACGGTGGCGGCCGAGTGCACGACGATGTCGCAGGAGGCGATCGCCGCTCGTCCGGCGTCGTCGAGGCCGAGGCCGTCGGTGCCGACGTCGCCGGCGATCGGTGTGACCCGCCGGGCGATCATCTCGTCGAAGGTCTCGTCGCCGCCGTCGTGGTCCGCACGCAGCCGGTCGAACGCATCGTTCTTGAAGATCTCGCGCTTGGCCCGTTGTTCGACCGTGCGGCGTTGGCCGGGACGGATCAACAACACGAGCTCGCAGCCGGGGACCGAGCGGAGCAGGCGCTCGATCAACGCGGTGCCGAGGAACCCGGTACCGCCTGTGACGGCGATGCGCTTGCCGTCGAGATCCGCGGCGACGGAGATCGGTGCGAGAGGGCTCACGGCGCCTGTTCTACCATCTGGTAAGTGAGCACGGGCGACCGGATCCTCGAGGCGGCGCTGCGGTCGTTCGGGACGAGCGGCATCGACGGTACGTCGCTCGACGCCATCGCCCGCGACCTCGGCATGACCAAGCAGGCGATCCTCTACTGGTATCCGTCGAAGGACGCGCTGGTCGACGCGGTCATCGACTTCTGTGCGAGTGAGCTCCAGCGACGGTTCGCCCGGGGCCTGGCCGGATCGACGGCGACCGACGGATTCGCTCGCATCGAGACGATCGTGCGGGTCGCGTTCCGTCTCGCCGCCAGGCATCCGTCGATGCTGGGGTTCATGCGCGAGGTCAACCGCCTGGGCCCGCCCACGTCGACCCGCCTCACCGAGGCCGTCACCCCGTTGCTGACCGCAGCGGCCGGCTGGCTCGACGACGAGATGGACGCCGGCCGACTGCGTCGCCACGACCCGAAGTTGTTGGTCCTCATGGCGTACTCATCGGTCACGGGCCTCGCGACCGAGGTCGAGGTGCTCCGCGCGCTGGGCGAGGAGCCGACCCTCGCGTCACTGGTCCGTCGTCGAGACCAACTCGTCGACCTGTTGCGGGACGCGCTCGTCAGCGATCCGGGGGAGCGACCTTCGCCAGCATGATGGCGCGGATCGCGCCGGTGGGGACCCGGCCGTGATGGCGACTGTCGGTCGACAGCGTCCGCTGGTCGCCCACGGCCACCCATCCGGGGCCGGTGCGGACCGAGTCGCCTCCGTCGGACCATGCGTCGCCGGGACCGGCGACGAGGCGCTTGATCCCGATGAGGTCGTGCTCCCACGGCAGTTCGATCACGGCGATGTCGCCTGGCCGCGGGTGGCGGGCGAGGCGGAGCATGGCGCCGAGTGGCGAGCGGACCCTGACGGAGATCGCCGTGTCGCGGGGAAGCAGGGTCGGCTTCATCGATTCGCCGCGGACGACGTGCCGTTCGAGCGACGCAGCCGCCACGATCAGCACCGTTGCGGCTCCGAGCAGCGCCGCTAGGGTCCGTTCCCGAGTGATCAACACTGCCCACCCCCTTCCTCTCTACAAGGAGACCCCATGAGCATCTCCCGACTGCTCTCGCTTGCCGACCTCGACGATGCTGCCACGGCAGACGCCCATTGCGACCTGATGTGTGGCGTCTACAACCCGCAGCAGGCCCGCATCGAGGCCGAGTCCGTGCTCGAGACCATGAAGAAGTACAACGCGTCCGACGACGACTACTTCAAGACGCGCTGCATCATCATCAAGGAAGAGCGTGCCCAGCTCGCCAAGGAGCACCTCTGGGTTCTCTGGACCGACTACTTCAAGCCGCCGCACGTCGAGCAGTTCCCGCAGCTCCACGACCTGTTCTGGCGGGCCACCAAGGCCGCCGGCGATGCCAAGAAGAGCAACGACGAGGCCGACGGCCAGAAGCTGATCGACCTCATCGACGAGATCGCCGGCATCTTCGCCGAGACCAAGAAGTAGCCCGTCTATCGGTCGGTACTGAACCGTGATCGACGCTCGTGGCGCTCCAGTGCGAGCGCCACGAGCTCGTCGATCAACTTGGCGTAGGGGAGGCCGCTGGCTTCCCAGAGCTTGGGGTACTGGGAGATCGGCGTGAAGCCAGGAATCGTGTTGACCTCGTTGACGAGGGGTCCACGACCCTCCTCTTCCCAGAAGAAGTCGACCCGAGCCATGCCCTCGCACCGCAGGGCGCGGAAGGTGCGGACGGCGAGTTCGCGGAGGTCGTCGCTGACCGTTTGCGGGAGCGGCGCAGGGATCAACAACTCGGCGCCGTCGGCGTACTTGTCGTCGTAGTCGTAGAAGTCGGCGCCGGGGCGCACCTCGCCGATCACCGACGCGCGCGGTGTCGCGTTGCCGAGCACGGCGCACTCGAGTTCGTGGCCGTCGATGGTCTCCTCGAAGACGATCCAATCGTCGTAGCGAGCGGCCTCGGTCACCGCGGCGGCGAGTTCGTCGCCGTCACGGACCTTCGACACGCCGATCGAGGAGCCCATGTTCGCCGGCTTGACGAAGATCGGATAGCCGAGTCGATCGGCTGTCGCGGCGAGGAATGCATCGTCGATGTCTTCGACACGGGAGGACTCCCACGCGCCCTGCGGGATGTCGTGAGCCTGCAGGAGTTCCTTGGCCGCGGCCTTGTCCATCGACATCGCAGAGCCCAACACGCCGGTGCCGACATAGGGGACGTCGGCGAGTTCGAGCAGGCCCTGGACGGTGCCGTCCTCGCCGTAGGGGCCGTGGAGCAGCGGGAGGACGACGACCGGCACGTCGGCCGACACCGGTTGGAGCGCGGGCAGCGGCTCGACCGTCGTTCCGGCGGCCACGAGGTGGTCGGGCAACGACCTGGCCCCCTCCTGCAGTGCGGCGATGGCGTCGTCGGCCCGGAGCCACTCGCCGGTCTTGGTGATACCGACCGGAAGTGCGTCGTAGCGGTCGTGGTCGATCGCGGCGAGGACGTGCGCGGCCGTGGTGCAGCTGACCTCGTGTTCGGCGGATCGCCCCCCGAAGAGGACGACGAGTCGGATCCGGTCCGGCAGTGACATGGCCGGCGAGTGTAAGACTCGCTCGGTGGAGTTCACGACCGACCAGATCGCCCGTGCCGTGCGCGGAACGGCGACCGGCCCACCGTCCACGGTCGGCGGCGCATCGATCGATTCTCGCACCGCTGGTCCCGGTCAGTTGTTCGTCCCGCTCGTGGCCGAGCGCGACGGTCACGACTTCATTCCTGCGGCCATCGAGTCCGGCGCGGCGGCGTACCTGACGGCACACGAGCCCGACGCCGACGGGGGAACCACGGCCATTCGCGTGGACGACACGATGGACGCGCTCACCCGTCTGGGCGGCGCGGCGCGCGACCGGCTCCCCGAGGCGGTCATCGGCGTGACCGGATCCGTGGGCAAGACGTCGGTCAAGGACCTGCTGGCCTCGGTGCTCGCCACGACGTTTCGGACGGCATCGAGCGACAAGAGCTTCAACAACGAGATCGGCGTACCGCTGACGCTGGTCAACGCCGCCGACGACACCGAGGTGCTCGTGCAGGAGATGGGTGCACGCGGCATCGGCCACATCCGCCAACTCTGCGACGTCGCCCGGCCGTCGGCCGCGATCGTCACGATGGTCGCCGAGGTCCACACGTCGGAGTTCGCCGGGATCGACGAGGTCGCGCTCGGGAAGGGCGAGTTGGTCGAGGCGATCCCCGCCGACGGCTTCGTCGTACTCAACGGAAGCGACGCCCGGGTCCGGAAGATGTCCGAACGGACCGACGCTCGCGTCCTCACCTACGGCGTGTCGGGAGACGTCGTGGCGCAGAAGGTCGCCGTCGACGACGATCTGCGCGCCCGGTTCCGGCTGAGTTCACCGTGGGGGAGCGTCGACGTGCAGCTCGCCGTCCATGGCGTCCATCAGGTCGGCAACGCCCTCGCAGCGGCTGCCGCCGGTCTCGCCCAGGGTGTGCCGATCGATGCTGTCGCCGCCGGGCTCGAGACGGCGGCCATCTCGCCCTGGCGGATGGAGCTGCACCGGACCGGTGCCGGCGCCGTGGTCATCAACGACGCCTACAACTCGAACCCGACGGCGCTGGCTGCGGCGATGCACTCGCTGGCGGCAATCGACGCCGATCGACACGTGGCGATCGTCGGGCTCATGGCTGAGCTGGGCGAGCACTCCGAGGCCCGACATGCCGAGATGGGCGATCTCGCGCACGAGTTGGACATCGAGATGATCTCGGTCGCCTGCCCGCTCTACGGCACCGGCATCGACGTACCCACGCCGGAGGCCGCGATCGATGCGCTCGGCGCGCTCGGCGCCGGCGACGCCGTGCTCGTGAAGGCCAGTCGCTCGGCGGGGCTCGAGTCCATCGCCGAGTCCATCCTCACGCCCTGACCCGATCGTGCCGGGTCCCTGAATCGACCTCTGAGCGGCGAAAAGCGGACCCAGAAGGGTTCAGGTGGGTCGAGGCCGGGGTCGGAGGTCGGCGTACCAGGCCAGTCCCAACGCGATGACCGCTCCCGGGAAGACGATCGTGGTGACCGACGTGGCGTCGATGAGCGGCCCGGCGACCAGGTTGCCGATGGGAACGGTGCCGCCGAAGGCCATCATCCACAGCGCCATCACCCGGCCGCGCTCGTTGCCCGCCAGGTGCGTCTGCAACACGGTCGACAGCGCGGTGACGATCCCGAAGTAGAAGAAACCGACGACGGCGATCACCACGTACGCGGGAAGCGGCATCCGGAGCCACGAGAACACGGCGAGTGCGACGGCGAATGCGACGAGCCCGTTGCGGACCAGCATCTCCTTCGCCAAGTGGGAGAAGACGGTGCCGATCGACAGTGCGCCGAGCATCGCTCCGAGGCCGAAGCAGGCGTAGAGGATGCCGTACTCGGTCGACTTGGCAGCGATGCCGAGGTTGCGGTCGGCGAGCACCGGCATCTGCCCGATGAAGGGGAGGCACAGGAACGAGAACGCGATCATGAGCGACAGGCTGCGCCCGACCGCATGCCGCTCGCGAGCGATGCGGACGCCGCGGGCGAGCCGGCGTAGCGGGGGTTCGTGGTGGTCGTCGGACTGGCCGGCCGGCAGTCGGATCGACAACAACGCGACGATGACGAACAAGTACGTCAGGGCGTTGATGACGAAGACGGGAGGCGCGTCGTAGCGGGCGAAGAGCAGTCCGCCGATCGCGGGGCCGATCACCCGCGAACCGTTCATCTGCGTCAAGTTGAGCGAGATGGCGCCGGCGAGGTTGCCGGGTCCGGCGAGGTCCGGCAGCACGGCCGAGTAGGCGGGTCCGAAGACCGACTGTCCCATGCCGATGAGGAACACGATCCCGACGATGGCCCACTTGTTCGGCGACTCGTCGGTGGCCACGAGTGCGAGTGCGAGTGCGAGCGCCGCCTGCGTCGCCGAGATGGTGATGAGCAGGTGACGGCGATCGAAGCTGTCGGCGAGGAGGCCGCCGATCATCGAGAAGAACAGCATCGGGCCCAGCTGCGCGAACAGGATGATGCCCACGAAGGTCGAGGAGTTCGTGAGGTCGTACGCCAGCGCGCCCAGGACCACGTTCTGCATCCAGGTGCCGATGTTGGAGCAGAACGCACCGGTGTAGACGCGCCGGAAGGTCTTCTGTCGCAGCACGGTGAGCGCCTTGCCGTCGCCCATGTCGTTGGGCGGGGCGCTCGATTCCACGGCGGGGGAGTGTGTCATCCCCGACTCCAACTTGACCAGCGGGTCAAGATATTCCCGCTGCTTGCCAAACGGCGGCGGATCCATGAACATGTGTTCGATGTCCACCTCCGAGGTCGCCGGGATCCTGCACGCCGACCTCGACGCGTTCTACGCGTCGGTGGCCCAACGCGACGATCCGTCGCTGCGCGGCAGACCGGTGATCGTGGGCGGTGGTGTCGTGCTCGCCGCCAGCTACGAGGCCCGGGCGAAGGGGGTCCGGACGGCGATGAACGGGCGCCAGGCGCTGGCGCTGTGTCCGGAGGCGACCGTGGTCGACCCGACGATGGAGGCGTACTCGGAGGCGAGCGAGGCCGTCTTCGCGATCTTCCGCGACACGACACCACTGGTCGAGGGGCTCTCGATCGACGAGGCGTTCCTCGACGTGAACGGCCTCCGTCGCCTGTCCGGCAGCCCCGTCGAGATCGCGACCCGCCTACGCGCTCGGGTGCGCGACGAGGTCGGGCTCGCGATCACGGTCGGCGTCGCTCGGACGAAGTTCTTGGCGAAGGTGGCGAGCGGGGTCGGCAAACCTGACGGGCTGTTGCTCGTCGACCCCGACCGAGAACTCGAATTCCTCCACCCGCTCGACGTCCGGCGGCTGTGGGGCGTCGGCCCGGTGACGTCCGACAAGCTGCGGGCCCGCGGGCTCCACACCGTCGGCGACGTGGCCGCGCTGTCGGAGTCGGTGCTCGTCTCGATGCTCGGTCCGGGGACGGGTCGCCACATCCACTCCCTGTCGCACAACCACGACCCTCGGGCCGTGGTCACCGGCCGTCGCCGCTCGTCGGTCGGATCGCAACGAGCACTCGGACGGGGGAAGCGTTCGCTGGACGAACTCGACGGGATCCTGCTTTCTTTGGTCGAACGGGTCACCGAGCGATTGCGTTCCGGGCGACGCGTCGGGCGCACCGTCACGGTGCGGTTCCGGATGGACGACATGTCGCGTCAGACCCGGTCCCGCACGCTGGTGCAGCCGACCGACCGGACCGATGAGTTCCTCGCTGCCGGGCGTGACCTGCTGGGCGAGCGATGGCCGCATCTCGAGACCGCCGGGTGCACGCTGCTGGGCATCTCGGTCTCGGACCTGTCGAGCGCCGACGCGGTGCAGTTGGGACTCGATCTCGACGGCCACGATCACCGTCGACTCGACCACGTCCTCGACGACGTGCGCGACCGGTTCGGTCACGAGGCCGTGACGCGCGCGTCGTTGCTCGGCGGCGACGACGGACGTTCGGTTCCGCTGTTGCCCGACGTACCGTCGGAGCCATGACCCGCATCCTCATCGGACCGCGCCGCACCTGGCTCGCCGACGCCATCGAAGACGGGGGAGCGACCGTGGTGACCGAGGGTCCTGCGGACGCCGTCGTGTGGACGGACCCGAGGCAACCAGACGGTCTCCGGTCAGTCCTCGACGCCGACCCGGGCGTCCGATGGGTGCAACTGCCGTGGGCGGGCATCGAACCGTTCGTGCCGGTCCTCGACCACGATCGCACCTGGACCTGCGGCAAGGGTGTCTACGCCGACCCGGTGGCCGAACAGGCTCTGCTCTTCGCGCTCATGGGTCTTCGCGGCATGGCGACATACGCGTCAGCCACGACGTGGGAGCCGCCGGAAGGCCGCAATCTGTTGGGGGCGACGGTCACGATCGTCGGCGGCGGCGGGATCGCCCGGTCGCTGCTGCGGCTGCTCGAGCCGTTCGGCGCGACGGTCAGCGTGATCCGCCGAAGCGTCGCGCCCACGCTCGACGACCTCGACAGTCTGCTCCCGACGAGCGATGTCGTGGTGGTGGCGCTCCCGCTCACCCCGGAGACCGAGGGGCTCTTCGACGATCGCCGCCTGCGGCTGCTTCCCGCCCATGCGTGGTTGGTCAACGTGGCCCGGGGTGCTCACGTCGTCACCGATGATCTCGTGAACGTGCTCGAAGAGGGAGCGATCGGGGGCGCGGGTCTCGACGTCACCGATCCGGAGCCGCTGCCCGACGGCCACCCGCTCTGGTCGCTGCCCAACTGCTTCATCTCGCCGCACGTGGGCAACACGCCCGAGATGGCGGTGCCCCTGCTCAGCGCACGCGTACGAGACAACGTCCGTCGGTTCGTCGCCGGCGACGACCTGATCGGGATCGTCGACGTCGACGCCGGCTACTGAGCGCGGGATACTGAGCCGATGCGGATCACCGAGATCGACCACGTCGTCCTCAACGTCGCCGATGCGCGTCGCTCCCTCGAGTTCTACGTCGGCATCCTCGGCCTCGAACCGGTCCGGCTGGCCGCGTGGGAAGCCGGCGACGCACCCTTCGTCAGCGTTCGCGTGCACGACGGGTTCATCATCGACCTGATGGAGATCGAACGTTCGGGCGAGAACGCCGATCATCTCTGCCTCGTGGTCGACGACGACATCGACGACCTCATCGCGGTCGGCACGATCACGCCCGAGGCGGGTCCGATGGACCTCTACGGTGCTCGGGGGCAGGGGTACGCCGTGTACCTGCGCGACCCCGACGGCAACCGCGTCGAGTTGCGGAACTACCGCTGACGGGTGACGGGTGACGGGTGACGGAGACGGTCAGCCGACCCGGTCGGCGGCGGCCGACCAGCCCTCGCTGCGCAGGAGGTGCACGAGGTAGATCACCGGCAACAGGCCGACCGCCACGATCAGCAAGGCCGGGAGCGCCGCGACGTCGAGGCGTGAGTCCTTGGTCGCTTCCCACACCGTGATGGCGAGCGTGTCTCCGCCGAGTGGCCGCAACAGTGCCGTTGCCGGGAGTTCCTTCATCACCTCGACCAACACGAGGAGCGCGGCGGTGAGGACGCCCGGTCGCAGCAGCGGAAGGTGCACGTCGGCCAGGACCCGCGCTCGATCGGCACCCAGGGCGCGGGCCGCTTCGTCGAGTTCCGGGCTGATGCGGGCCATGCGAGCCTCGACCGCGAAGAACGCGAGTGCATGGAAGCGGACGAGGTAGGCCACGAGCAGGCCGAGGATCGTGCCGGTGAACACCAGGTCGAGGTCGAGACCGAGGAACGAGTCACCGGCGTCGATCAGGCGACGGTCGATCCAGATCAGCGGCGTGTAGACCGCGACGGCGACCACCGTGCCCGGCACCGCATAGCCCACCGTCGCCAGACGTGAGATGGCCTTGCCGCCACGGGACGGCTGGACGCGTTGTCCGTAGGCGACGATCGTCGACGTGATGATCGCGATCAACGCGGCGAGCACGCCGAGCAGCAACGTGTTGCGCGCCGCCGACGCGAGGTCGGCGCTGAGCCGGTCGTCGACGACGGTCTCGACGGACCAGGTCATCAACTGCACGACGGGGATCACGAAGAC
The DNA here is from genome assembly GCA_028822535.1 of Acidimicrobiales bacterium. Lineage (GTDB taxonomy): Bacteria > Actinomycetota > Acidimicrobiia > Acidimicrobiales > Salinilacustritrichaceae > Salinilacustrithrix. The sequence continues at coordinate 11,380 of JAPKDO010000015.1, read as the reverse complement.
GACGGCCAACAACGCGGTGCCGGGGACCGCGGCGAGGATGCCGCGCCAGCCGTGCAGCCGCTTGGGCTCGACGGCGTCGCCGGCGCCGAGCGCCTGGTGGTAGCGGGCGCGGCCGCGGAACAGGCGCTCGATGGTGACCATCGTCAGGGCGAGGCCGACCAACACCGTGGCCAACTGCAGTGCGGCGGCCTGGTCGAACGCGCCGTACCAGACCCGGTAGATCGCGGCGGTGAGCGCCTGCACGCCGAGGAGGTCGACGGTGCCGAAGTCCGCCAGCGCCTCCATGACGGCCAGGGCGGCGCCGGCAGCGAGCGCCGGCCGAGCCAGCGGTAGGGCGACTCGTCGAACGGCCTGCCCGTAGGTCAGTCCGAGAGATCGAGCGGCCTCGATGCTCTGGCGCGACTGGCTGAGGAAGGCGCTGCGTCCGAGCACGTACACGTAGGGGTACAGGACGCCGGTGAGCACCAGTACCGCGCCGATGGGCGACTTGATCCCCGAGATGCGCAGGCCGTCGCCGAACAGGTTCGATTGCAGCGGCGTGGCCAAGCCGTACTGGCCGAGCACGACGAACACGAGCACGTAGCCCGGCATGGCCATGGGGAGGACGAGTGCCCAGTCGAGGACCTTGCGTCCCGGGAAGTCGTAGAACGAGACGAGCAGTGCGAGACCACCGCCGACCAGGAGCGTCGACGCGCCGACACCGAGGCCGAGCAACACGCTGGTGCGCAACGCCTCGGGCAACAGCGTGCGAGCGATCGAATCGAACGCGTCAGCCTCGCCGACGAAGCTGAGCGGGAGCGCGACGAGCGGGCCGGCGACGACGACGGCGATGAGGGCGCCGAGTACCGCCCACCCGGTGATCCGCTTCAGTTCCAACCGACCTCGAGCATGAGCGCGACGGCGTCCTCGAGGAGCGGTCCGGCGTCGTCGACGTCGATCGGGTCGGTCACGATGTCGGCCCAGTCCGCGATGTGGTCTTCGGGGGCGACGTCGGGGTTGGCGGCGAACTCACTGCCGACGGTGAACGCGGCCTGTGCCTCGGCCGTCGTCAGGAACTCGATGAGCTGGAGCGCTTCGTCCGTCTGGTCGGACCAGGCGACCACGCCGATGCCCGACACGGTGGCGTGGGCTCCGGCACCGTCCTGGTCGGGCCATGCGGGAGCGACCGGGAACGACGGATCGTCGAGCAGGGTCCGACCCAGGTAGTAGTGGTTCGCGAGACCGACGTCGCAGCCACCGTCGGCCATGATCGCGAGCATCTCGCCGTCCGAGTTGATGACCTGCGGGTCGTTGTCGAACCACGACCGCAGCAGTGCCTCGGTGGCGTCATGGCCACGCTTGGCGATCATGTCGGCGACCAACGACTGGTTGTACTCGCTCGTCGAGGTGCGCAGGCACGTCCGGCCCTTGAACTGCGGGTCGGCCAGGCTCTCGTAGGAGTCGACCGCGCCGGGCTCGACCCGTTCGGTCGACACCACGGGGATGCGTAGCCGTGTCGTCAACGCCCACCAGTGACCGTCCGCCTCGTGCAGGGCGGCGGGGATGTTCGCCTCGAGGGCCTCGGAGGTGACCGGCTGCAACAAGCCGCTCTCCTGGGCCCGCCACAGGTTGGCGAGGTCGGTCGTGACCAGGAGGTCGGCGGGCGTGTCGTCACCCTCGCGGCGGAGCCGCTCGTAGAGCTCGGGTGCGGTGCCGCCGCGGAGTTCGACCTCGATGCCCGTCGCCTCCTCGAAGTCGAGGAACACCTGCTCGCTGCCGTAGTGCGAGCGGCCGTTGTAGATCACCAACGCCTCGTCGTCGCCGGAGGTCGCCGCCAGCGCGCCGGCGGCGAGCGCGGCGACGGTGACGAGTGCGATGACCGGGATCGGCCAGCGCATGCGGATCAGTCGGGAGAGCATGGCGGCTTAGTGTACGAAGGTAGGTGCGCTGAACAGAAGGCGGGGTGGTGGGCTACGGTTTGTTGCCGTGACTGCAGCCGCAGCGATCCACGCCTCGGGAATCGAGAAGGCCTACGGGTCGACCCTCGCGGTCGCCGGAGCCGACCTGCACGTCGCTCCGGGTGAACTCGTGGCGCTGCTCGGCCCCAGTGGTTCGGGCAAGACCACGATGCTGCGGGTCATCGCCGGCTTCGAGCGCCCCGACGCGGGCGAGGTCTCCATCGGCGATCGGGTCGTGGCCGGTGCGGGGTCCTGGGAAGAACCCGAGGTCCGGCGCGTCGGCATGGTGTTCCAGGACGGCGCGCTCTTCCCGCACCTGACGGTCGGGAAGAACGTCGGTTTCGGCGGACCCCGCGAAGGACGAGTCGAGGAGTGTCTCGAACTCGTCGGGTTGGCCGACCGCGCCGACTCGTACCCACACGAGCTCTCCGGCGGCGAACGCCAGCGCATCGCACTGGCCCGTGCACTGGCGACCGAGCCCGAGGTCGTGCTCCTCGACGAACCGTTCGCCGCCCTCGACGCCAGCCTGCGTTCGAGTCTCCGCGAAGAGGTCGCCGACATCCTGCGTGCGGCCGGAGCGAGCGCACTGCTCGTCACCCACGATCAGCAGGAAGCGCTGTCGCTGGCCGACCAGGTCGTCATCATGCGCGACGGCCGTGTCGAACAGGCCGGGTCTCCCGAAGCCGTCTACGCCCGTCCGGCGAGTCGGTGGGTCGCCGAGTTCCTCGGCGCCGCCGAGGTCTTCGAAGGGACGGCGGATGGCGGCTACGTCGACACCGAACTCGGCCGCCTGGCCGCCGGCACCGATGTCACCGGCGCGGTCGACGTGCTCGTGCGGCCCGAGGCGCTGAGCGTCGGCGCGCCACACGAACCCGACGAAGGCGGCAGTTGCATGTGCACCGCCGCCCGGGTCGTCGATCGTGCCTACTTCGGTCACGACCAGCTGATCCGCCTCGAGTTGCCGTCTGGTCGCCAGGTGCGCAGCCGCCGCTCCGGCGAGACGTCGTGGCGACGCGGCGACGAGGTTCGGGTCCGGGTCGACGGGCCCGTGCACGTGCTCGCACACGTCCCCGAGTAGTGGTCACGACCACCGATCCCGTCTTGGCGGGGGATCGGCGCATGCGTTCGCGGCCCCTCGTGGTTGCCATGTGCGCGTCCCTGGCGGCGGCCACCTTGTTCCTGCCGGCGGCGCTGACCTTCGATTCGTGGTCGTGGTTGGTCTGGGGTCGCGAGATCGGGCGCTTGGACCTCGACACGACCGGCGGTCCGTCGTGGAAGCCGCTCCCGGTCGCGTTCACGACGGTGGTCGCTCCACTGGGGTGGGCGGCCGTTCCCGTGTGGCTGGCGATCGCTCGCACCGGCACGCTCCTGGCGCTGGTCGTCACCTACCGACTCGGCACCCGTGTCGCCGGTCCCGTCGCCGGCCTCGTCGCAGCCGGACTGCTGGTCCTCGCTCCCGACGGGGACCCTCGCTTCCTGCGCCTGCTGGCCGAGGGGCACGTTGCGCCGTGGTCTGTCGCGTGTGCGCTCTTCGCCGTCGAGATGCACCTCGACGGTCGCCGCTCGGGCGCGCTCGTCCTGGGATTCGCGGCATCGCTGCTCCGTCCCGAGGCGTGGCCGTTCTTCGCGGCCTATGCGCTGTGGATGTGGTGGAGCGAACGGGAGCGGCGTCCGCTCGTCGCCGCGATGCTCGCGCTCGTACCGGTGCTCTGGTTCGGCTTCGACTGGTGGGGATCGGGGAGCCCGCTGCACGGTGCAGAGACTGCGCAGGTGGCGGCGGGCGCATCGATCGTCGAACGAACGGGCGAGGCCATCGCCGTCGCGGCCACGATGGTCGCGGCGCCGGTCTGGATCGCCGCGGCCGTCGGCGTCGCATCGGCGAGGCGTCGCCACGAGGCGTGGTTGTCCGTGGCCGCGGCGGGAGCGGTGGCCTGGACCGCACTGGTGATCGCGATGGCGACCGTGTTCGGGTACGCCGCGCTGAGTCGCTTCTTCCTCCCGTCGGCTGCCGTGGCCTGCGTACTGGCGGGTGTCGGTGTCGTCCGTCTGCTCCGGGCTCCGCTGGACGGTCGGCGCCGTGTGGTCGCGATCGCCGTCGTCGCCCTGGCTGCACTCTTGTTGATCCCGCGCGTCGTCGGCGTGCCGTCGGTGATCGCCGAGGCCGCCGATCGCGCGCCCGTCGAGGACGATCTCGACGCGGTGCTGGACGCGGTCGGCCGAGACCGGTTGCTGTCGTGCGGCGCCTTGGCGGTCGACGGCGTCGGTCTCCTGCGGACCGCGGTCGCGTGGAAGCTCGACGTCCCGCAACACCGCGTCACGCTCGATCTGGGGCCGTCGCCGACCGGGGTCATGGTGATGCGATCCGGGGGCCCGCGAGACGAGGCGATCTCGCGTCAGGACCACACCACGCCGATCGTGCGGTCCACGCACTGGGTCGCGCTCGCCATCGACTGTGACTCAGCCGTGCCAGACAGTTGACATTAGGGATACTTGATGCCCTACGGTCAGCCAGATGTCGACGTTGACCGTGGTCGTGCCAGCGACAGACGACCCCCCGACGCTCGAACGGTGCCTGGGCGCGATCCGTGCTGCAGACGCCGCGCCGGAGGAGGTCGTCGTGGTCCGGACGCCGTCGGAACTGTCGGCATCGGGCGCCCGCAACGCCGGGGCGCTGCGAGCCACCGGCGAGGTGATCGTCTTCGTCGACGCCGACGTCGAGGTCCACCACGACACGTTCCGTCGTGTCCGGGAGGCGTTCGCCGCCGACGGGGCGTTGACGGCGGTGTTCGGGTCGTACGACGACACCCCTGCACACCCGGGGGTCGTGTCCCGGTTCCGCAACCTGTTGCACCATCACGTGCATCAGCAGGGCGCCGGTCCGGCCGAGACGTTCTGGACGGGCCTCGGTGCCGTCCGTCGTTCGGCGTTCGCTGCGGTCGGCGGTTTCGACGAGGCCCGCTACCCCCATCCGTCGATCGAGGACATCGAGTTCGGCGACCGGCTCGCGGCGAGCGGCGCCACGGTCGTACTCGATCCGTCGATCCAGGGGACCCATCTCAAGGCCTGGTCGCTGCAGTCGATGCTGTGGACCGATCTCGCGAGGCGCGCCGTGCCGTGGGTCGCGCTCCAACTCCGCACAGGGCGGCTGTCGGCCACACTCAACTGCGGCTGGCGCCATCGTGGGAGTGCCGTCGCCGTGCTCGTGTTCTCCCTGGCGGTGGCCTGGTGGGCGCCGGCGGTCGCCGCGGGGGCGCTCGGCGCACTCGTCGGACTCAATCGAGCGTTCTACGGTCTGCTGGTCCGCCAGCTCGGCCCGTGGAACGCGGCCGTCGGCGTCCTCCTGCACGTCCTCCACCACCTCGTCGCGATCATCGCCGTGCCGATCGGCATCGGTGTCGTCGCCGTCGCGTTCGCCTCCGCGGCCCGTTCGGACGAGCCGGTTCCCGCCACCAGCGCGGCCGCCGAATGAGCGAGCCGATCCGGATCGGCCTCGTCGGTTGCGGCCGCCTCGCCGAGCTGGGCTACCTGCCGGCGCTGACGCTGACCGACCGAGTTCGGCTCGTGGCGGTCGCCGACCCCGACGGTCGGCGATGCGGATCGATCGCTCGTGCGGCCGGCGCGGACGTGCGTCCCCACGGCGATCTCGAGACGATGCTCGATGCCGGCGATCTCGACGCGGTGGTGCTGGCATCTCCGGCGTCGGCCCATGTCGCCGATGCCACCGCGGCCGTGGCGGCATCGCTCCCGGTCCTCGTCGAGAAGCCGCCCGCGCCCGATGCCGCCGGCGCAGCGACGTTGGCGGCGCTCGGCGGTGACGTGCACCTGGGATTCAACCGTCGCTTCGACCCGGGCGCCCGCCGCGTGCGCGACGCGGTACCCGCCGAGGGACCGGTCGCGATCGACGTCGCGATCCAGTACCGCCGGGCCAGTTGGAATGCGCACACCGTGTGTGACGACGTCCTGTCCGACCTCGGCCCCCATCTCGTCGACTGGGTCCGCTGGCTGGCCGGTCAGGAAGTGGTGGGTGTGCAGGCACACGAGGTGTCGTCCGACCGGGCGAGCGTCCGGCTGACGACGACCCGGGGGACAGCAACGCTGACCGCTTCCGCCGACCGCTTCCACGCCGAGTCGATCGAGGTCGTCGACGTCACCGGTGCGTCCATCGCCCGCCACAGCGCCGGCGGACTGGTCGCAGCCGTGACCGATCGCGTGCTGCGTCGGAACCAGCCCCACCCCCTCGCCGAATCGCTCGCTGCGCAACTCGACGCCTTCGCCGACGTCGTCGACGGAGGATCGAGTGCCGATCTCGCGACCACCGTCGACGGGCTGCGCACGATGTCGGCGATCGACGCGGCGCGTACCAGCGCAGCGGCGGGGAGCCGACGCGTCGACATCCACGAACCCCGGGAGCAGACCTCGTGTTGACCATCCTCCAGTTCGACGCAGCCAGCGCATCGCTGCTCGACCGCCTTCTCGGAGACGAACGTCTGCCGACGTTGGCGAATCTTCGCGACCGGGGTGTGTGGCACAGCCTCGACGCACCCGCGACACAGTTCGCCGCCGGCGCCCAGCACACGCTCTACAGCGGGGTCCCCCTCGAGGATCACGGGCTCTTCTACCCGTTCCAGTGGTCGCCGGACGACCAACGCGTGCACTACATGGCGCACTTCGATGCGCCGCCGCCGGTGTGGGAAGCCCTCGGTCGGTCCGGGACACGCACCCTGGCCGTCGACCCCTACGAGAGCCGTGCGCCCGAGCAGGACCCACCGGGAGCGCTCGTCTGCGGCTGGCAGCTCCACGACCGGGTCGTGCTCCGAGACTGGGCGGCGCCCGGCGACCTGCACCGTCGACTCGAACGGCTCTTCGGTGCCCCCGAGCCGGTCGACGAGGTGTTCGGCCGACACTCCGCCGCCGAGATGCTCGGCCTGCGTCGCCGTCTGCTCGGTGCGCCCGACCGGGTCGCCGACGCCGCCCGACTCCTCCTCGCCGAGGAGCGTTTCGACCTCGCGTGGCTGACGTTCTGCGCCGCACACGTGGCGGGCCACCAGTTCTGGGACCTCTCGCAGCTCGACGAGGCCGGCCTCGACGCCAGTGCCGAGCGGGTGCTCGGCTCGACGCTCGAGGACGTCTACGTGGCGGTCGACGCGGCGATCGGCCGGGTGCTGGCGTCGTTGCCGCCCGGTGGCGATCTCCTGGTGCTCTCGCCGGTCGGCATGGACGTCAACACGAGCCGCGCCGACCTGCTCCCCGAGATGCTCCAGGCCGTCCTCGATCCGCCGGACCCCGGGGCCGTCGAGGATGCGCCGACCGGTGGACGCAGTTCGATCTGGTGGCTCCGGGCGGCGTTGCCGAGCGGGTTGCGGGCAAAGGTCGCCAATGCCCTTCCCGAGAAGGCGACGCTCGATCTCACGGCCCGGCTCGAGATGCGTGGCGTCGACTGGTCGTCGACCCGAGCGTTCGCGCACCCGGCCGAGAACCAGGGCTACATCCGGCTCAACCTCCGCGGACGCGAGCGCGACGGCATCGTCGAACCCGCCGATGCCGATTCGGTGATGGACGAGATCGCCGAGGGCATCATGACGTTCCACGGCCTCGACGGCAGTCCGGCGGTGAAGTCGGTCGAGAAGGTGGCCGAGCGCTTCGGCGGCGGTTCGCGTTCGCATCTGCTTCCCGACCTCATCGTGCGGTGGGTCGACACGCCGGCGACACGGCTCGACGGCCTGCGTTCCGAACGCTTCGGCACCGTCCGCCGTCAGGGCGTGGGTTCGGGTCGATCCGGCAACCACACCGAAGGTGACGCCTGGGCGCTGGTCGTGCCGGGTTCGTCGACGCCCGTGACCCCCACCCGTCAGCCTCGATTGGAGGACATCGCTGCCACCGCGGCGGCGGTGTCGGGAGCCGACACGTCGGCCATGGTGGGCGAGCCGCTGCTCGAACGCTGACGCGTCACGCCCGCCGCTGGGCGCGGATCTCGCGAACGACCCCGACCGCCGTCGCGACCTGGGCGACCACGACGAGCGCCCCGGGGGCCATCCCGTGCCGGAAGCCGGTCCGCACGAGGCCGACGTAGAAGCGGGGCGACTGCAGGCCGGCGTCGTCCCGGTGGCCCCGGAGGTGCTGTGATCCTCGTCCGTACCGCTCCTGTTGGCGCCAGAAGCGACGGAGGTCGAGGTCCTGATGGTGGTCGACGATCGCTCCGGGAGCGAAGGCGATGGTCTCGCCGCTGGCGGTCAGGCGGTCGCACCAGTCGCGGTCCTCGCCGGCGGCGAGGGGGAACGACTCGTCGAACGGCAGGGCTCGATGGAGTGCGGCCGTCATCGCGAGGTTGCTCGTCGGCGCGAACCCCACATGACCCGTCACCGGATCGAGCGACTCGTCCGTGAGGTGGTTGGTCACGGTCTGCGCCGCGGTGGCGAAGGCGTCGGCCGGCCGGGCATTGCGGGTCGGTCCCGCCACGGCCACCGCACCGTCGTCGACACGCTCCGCCATGGTCGCGGCCCACTCGGGCCCTGGCCGGCAGTCGTCGTCGGTGAAGCAGATGACAGGTGCGGTGGCTGCTCGTGCGCCGGCGTTGCGCGCTGCGGCGGGGCCGCGTCCTTCGCCGAGGACCAGGCGGGCGCAGCCGACCTCGCCCACGGCGGCGGCGACGGCGGCGGCATCGGTCGATGCGTCGTCGACCACGACGATCTCGAACGAGGGTGCGGTCTGCGCGTCGAGCGCGACGAGGCAGTGACGCAGCGACGCGGGACGATCGCGCGTGGGCACGACGATCGACACCGCCGGGGGAGCGGTCACAGGATCAGCGCCGTCGCGAGTACGGCAGCGACGCCGGCGACCGTGGTGCCGACGACGCGACCGCCGAACGCGCCGGGCAGCATCCGCACCGAGACCACGGCCCCGGCCACACCACCGGCGAGCGATGCGGCGGTGGCCCCGGCGGCACCCCACGCGGGCACGGCGACGAGCGCCGCGGCGACGAAGGTCAGCGCCGACGCGATTCCGGAGACGCTGGCCACCCGGGGACGCATCCGCACGGCGGCGGCCTGGACGCCGAGCGAGTAGAGCGGGGCGATCACGACCAACGCGAGCGCCGGCACGAAGGCGTCGACTGCGCCGGCGTAGTCGTCGCCGAAGAGCACCGGTACGAGGTGGTCGAGGAGCAACACGCCGCCCACGGCCGCAGGAGCGATGACCGCGACCAGGCCGCCGGCGAGGCGTCGGAGCACCTCTTCGGCCCCGGTGATCTCGTCGGCGTCGGTGAGATGGGTGAGCGAGACGGTGAAGGTCTGGAGGACGGCGTAGGTCACGCCGAGGGCGATGCCGGTGGCGAGGGCGACGTAGCCAGTCTCGACCGCCGAGGCCGCCGACGTCGTGAGCAGCGCTGCGGCGAGCACGCTCCCGCGCTGGGAGAACTGGGTGAGCGCCGCACCCGTGGCCTGGTGGACCCCGAACCGGATGGCCCCGTCGGGCACCGGAACTCGCCGTGTCGGGAGACGCACGATCGGAACCACGACCAGGGCGGCGAACCCGGCGCCGGCGATGGCGGCCAGGGCGACCGCGAGGACGGCGCCGTCGGACCCGGCTCGCGAGTGGAGGACGAGTACGGCGCCGATCAGGACGGCGTTCTGGATCGGGTAGCGGAAGCTCCAGGCGCCCGTGCGGCCGAGCCCGAGCGCGACCTGGAGCGCGAGCGTGGCGGCCACGTTGAGCATCAGTGCCACGACGACGGTCGCCGTCACGAGCGGCGTGACGGCGTCCGCCAAGACCAGCGACACGGCGACGACGGCGACGCCCACCAGCTGCAGCGCTCGGCCTCGTGCGAGCCGGGCGCCGATGGCCTCGGCGAGTGCCACCCGTTCGTGCGCAGGTGCGGCGGGAACGTAGCGGGCCATCACCGTCGGGCCCCCGAGGGTCATCGCCAGCGACCCGAGCGTGACGATCGTCAGCGGGACCGAGAAGCGTCCGTAGTCCGACGGGCCGAGCACCCGGGGGACGACGGTGGCGAGCAGCGCCAGCGTGACGATCTCGACCGCCTTGCCGCCGAGGCTCAGCGACACCGACCGACGGAGCGCGCCACCGGGCGCGACCGATTGTTCGGCGTGCTTCACATCCACTGTTCGAGCGTACCCCGCCCGGGTTTCAGGCCTCGATCAGTTCGATGACCTGGCCGTCGGGGTCGGTCACGAACGCGATGTGCTTGCCGCCCATCCCAGGGCACAATGGAGGCCTGAGCACGACTGATGACATCCTCGAGGCCAAGCGTCAGCGTCGCCGGGGCGGAGATTCTCGCATCACACCAAAGGACCGCGAGTGCTGGAACAACTGAGCGACGGCGCCGCCGACACCATCGTGGACCCCCACCCCGAAGTGCTGTCCATCCTCGATCCTGGTTTGGCACCGCCCGCAACGTCGGACGCCGCCTTGTCGAGGTCGCTGATGACCTCGACATCAGCATTCACGTCGCCGAACCCGACGCTTGAACGCCTCTGACCGATCGAACAGACGAGATTCGCCCAGCGATCTCGTCTCTTTCTCGCCCGCAAGGGCGAGAAAGCGTGGGCGTAACAGGACTCGAACTTCCATCGAACCGATGTCCGCTGGTGTCCATGGGTGTCCGCTCGTCCGGAATTGCGGGGGATTTGGGGGTCGGCAGGGTCGGGCAGTGGTGGCGAATGTCGCCCTCTGTCGTCTCGTTCGTGACCAAACCGTGACCAGGCTCGGTCGCCGGCCCCTGCGGCCACCTGGACCACGAGCGCCGAAGTAGAGCGACCGCTTTTCAGATGGGATCGGGAGTATCCGCTTCTGTCCGCTGGTGCACAGAAGTCCAGGTCACGGGCATGGGGCGGCACTTGGCGGCACTCGGCGATACGCACCGAACGCGGGACGCTCGCGGGATTTTCGCGGGATTTTCGCGGGACGGAGCACCGGCAGCTAGGGCTACGGTCCGTGGCGAGTGGCGAAGGAACCGACACCCTGGTCGCTCACTTCGTCGGGCTGGAGTCGCCCCCGGTTGCCTGGACCGGGGGCGTGTGTGTCAGACCCCCTTGGAGGCGAGACCTGTCAGCTGGGTGGAGGCTGGTTCGGCGGGCTCTTTCGCGCGCTGCGGCATCGGCATAGACCTCGACGCGCAATCTTTGTGGTTGCTGGGGGAGCGGTGGTGGCGCGAGGCGCTAACGCGTTGACTACCGCGGTTGGGAGCCGCCAGTTTCCAACCACGGTGATCGCTCCTTCTCACCAATGCAGAACGGGCACACTCCGAACCCCTCGCACGATGCCTGCGGAAGAGTGTCAGGTTCGAAGGTGACTGCGCCCCCGCTGTCGAGCAACTCGTCGAGGAGACACCTCGGCTTCTCGTTGGCGACAAGGTGGACTTGCATTCGGAAGATGTCGCCAATGAGGCGGGTTCGTCTTGACCGACTCCACGTCGCAAACACGGCGAACAA
>JAPKDO010000240.1 GCA_028822535.1 Acidimicrobiales bacterium | reverse complement strand
CTCGACCTCGATCGCGCCGGCGTACGTGTCGACGACAAGGGGTTCATCGTCACCGACGACCACTTGGCCACGAGCGCTCCGGGGATCTATGCGGTGGGCGACGTCAACGGACGCTTCCCGTTCACCCATGCCGCCCATGCGCAGGGCCTCGCGGCTGTCGGTAACGCCCTCGGCGCCGGGGCCTGGCGGAAGTTCGATGCCAGCGTCACGCCGTTCGTGACCTTCACCGATCCCGAGATCGCTCGGGTCGGGATGACCGAGGCAGAAGCGTACGAGGCCCACGGCGACCGTGCGACCGTCGTCGAGTTGCCCATGGCAGCCGTCGATCGGGCGATCACGGACGGGCGGACGGAAGGCTTCGTCAAGCTGATCGCCGCTCCAGGAAAGCTGCTCGGAACGCGCGCCGGCGGGCAGCTCGTCGGCGCCACCATCGCCGCTCCCCATGCCGGCGAGTTGATCCACGAGGTCAGCCTCGCGATGAAGCTACGCATACCGCCCGCGGCGATCGCCTCGGCGACCCACGCCTATCCGACGTGGGGGATCGCCGTACAGCAGGCGGCCAGCGGGTTCTTCATGGACCTCGAGCAGGGCACCGTTCGCCCGGCCCGGGGCTGAGTCGGGTTCAGCGAGCCCCGGCCACGAGCCTCCGCGCGATGACCTTGAGGCACAGCGTCTCGTCGGCGCCCTCGAAGATCGACAGCACGCGGGCGTCGACCCAGTAGCGCGAGACCGGGTACTCCTCGGCGTAGCCGTAGCCACCGTGGATCTGGAGCGCCTCACGGGTGACCCACTCGGCGGCCTTGCACACGTACGCCTTCACGAGCGTGGCCTCCATGGCCCCCTCGCCCTTGGCCATCATCTTGGCGACGGCGTAGGAGAACTGCCGACTGGCCTGGATGATGACGGCCATGCGGGCGAGCTTGGCTCGGTTGAGCTGGTAGTCGCCGACCGGCGTGCCGAACACGGCACGGTCCTGGCCGTACTGCACGGCCTCCTCGTATGCGGCCTGCATGACGCCGACGGCGCGGGCTGCGGTCTGGAGTCGGCCGTTCTCGAATCCCTCCATCTGGAGGTAGAAGCCGCGACCGAGGCCGTCGTCGCCGCCGATGAGGTTGTCGTGCGGGACGAACCAGTTGTCGAGGGCGATCTCGTAGGAGTGCATGCCCCGGTAGCCGATGGTGTCGATCGGACGGCCTTCCATCTTGCCGCCGTGGTCGTCGGTGAACTCGAAGCCGTGGCCGTCGCCCTGGGGCTTGGGCACGATGAACATCGACAGACCCTTGTGGCCGAGCGAGCGGTCCGGGTCCGTGCGGGCGAGGAGCAACAAGACGTCGGCACGGGCGCCGAAGGTGCACCATGTCTTGACGCCGTTGATGCGCCAACCCTCGGTGCCGTCGTCGAGCGTGTCGCGCGTGGCGGTGCACTTGATACCGGCGACATCGGAGCCGTAGTCGGGCTCGGTGACGGCGACAGCGCACATGACCTCGGTCGTGGCGAGCTTGGGGAGCCAGTACTCCTTCTGTTCCTGAGTACCGCCCTTCTCGACCGCCCGGGTCATGATCTCGGGGCGGGTGATGAGCGACCCGCCGATGCCGAGCGAGCCGCGTGACAGTTCCTCGGTCGCCACGACCATGCCGATGTAGTCGGACTCGCCGCCGGCGGCGAAGCCGCCGAACTCCTCGGGGATCGACAGCCCGAACGCACCGAGTTCGGCGAGGCCGGAGATGACCTCCTCGGGGACGTCGCCGTTGGTGCGGTGGACGTGCTCGGCGTGCGGCTTGATCTGCTCGTCGGCGAACCGACGGAACGTGTCCTGCACCATCTCGAAGTCGTCGTCGAGGTGCCGGGGGCCGTCGCCGTCGATCGACAACAGGAAGTCCGGTGAGGTGAAGGTGCCGACGAACCCTCGGGCGTCGTCGAGCGCTCCGGCGTCGACGCCCCACTCCGCCTCGTGACCGAACACCTTGCCGGCGAGCGCCGCCAGCGAGTCGGCGGCGAACGCACAGGCGATGCGAGCCTCGGTGTCGCCCTTCGTGCCGTAGTCGAGAAGCGTCCCCGACATCTCGACCGCTGCGGTCGAATGTGCGAGGTCGTAGGCGAGCACCTGATTCGCGTCGAGATCGCCGAGCTCGGCGAGTCGTGCGGTCGCCGCCGCGAGCACGCCACGAGCGGTGTCGATGGCGGAGGCGGCAGCTTGGAGGTCAGGCGCGATCATGGCCTGAAATCGTACCGACGTCCGGTGATTCCGCACGAAGCGGAGCGGGCAGGTCAGGCGGTCTGTGGCGTCGTTTTTCTCAGCAACCGGTGGAATTCCGCCGCCGGAACGGGTCGGCCGATCAGATAGCCCTGGATCCGGTCGCAGCCGAACTCGCGGAGCGCGTCCAGCGTGGCTTCGTTCTCGACGCCTTCGGCGAGCACCTGCATCCCGAGGTTGTGTGCCAGATCGACGATCGTGCGCACGATCGTCATGTCGGTGTCGTCGTCGAGCATCGACGTGATGAACGACTTGTCGATCTTGATCTCGTCGACCGCCAGACGCCGGAGGTAGGAGAGCGACGAGTAGCCCGTTCCGAAATCGTCGATGGCGGTGTGGACACCGATGTCGCGGAGGTCCGAGATCACGGCCATGGCCAGCACCGGGTCGTCCATCACCTGTGACTCGGTGATCTCGCACTTGAGGAGCTCGGGCGGTAGGCCGACCTCGTGCAAGGTCGCCGCCAACCACTGCACGAGCCGGCGGTCGTAGAGGTTCCTGGCGGAGAGGTTGATGGCGATGCGCAGCGGCTGTCCATCGGTCTGCCAGGCCGTCGCGGTCTGCATGGCCTCGCGCGCCACGAAGCGGGCGAGCGGCTGGATGAGCCCGGACAGTTCGGCGAGTTCGACCAGGAGCTCCGGGTTGATCCAGCCGTGGTCGGGATGGTTCCACCGCAAGAGGGCTTCGGCGCCACCGATCCGGACCTCGTCGAGGTCGAGGATCGGCTGATAGTGCAACGTGATCGACGTCGGCACCTCGTGTTCCAACTCGTGATGCAGTTCGGAGAGCAGCTCGAGCCGCTCCACCGACGACTGGTCCTGCTGCGGCGAGTAGACCGCCCAACCGCGACCGGCGCGCTTCGCGTTGTACATCGCGACGTCGGCGCGTTGAGTGAGCAGGTCGGCGTCCTCCGCGTGATCCGGATACAGGGCGACGCCGATGCTCGCTGTCGCCTGGACGGTCACCCCGTCGATCTCGAACGATTCCTGCATTGCTTCGCTGACCTTGCGGACGACTCGGCCGGCACCCTCGGTGGTGGCGTCGGTCAGGAGCAGTGCGAACTCGTCGCCGCCGAGCCGGGCGATGGTGTCGCACTCTCGGAGCAGGTTCTGGAGTCGTCGGGAGAACGAGACGAGCAGCCGGTCGCCGTACTGGTGACCGAGCGCGTCGTTGACGTCCTTGAAGTGGTTGAGGTCGAGGAGGATCAATGCGACCCGTTCGTTCCGACGCTTGGCATCGTTGAGCGCGTATTGGAGGCGATCACGCAGCAGCGTTCGGTTCGGGAGTCCGGTGAGGCCATCGTGGAGTGCCTGACGTCGCAGCGCCGACGCGACCATCGTCGACTCGGTCACGTCGACGAGCGACACGCCGACCGCATTGCCGGGCAGCGGGAACACGCGGACGTCATGGCTCCGGTGACGGTCGATGCCGATTCCGGCGACGCTGTCGATCGTGACGGCCGGGCTGCCTGCAGCAACGGCTGCGCACCGCTCCGCGATCCCGTCGCCGGCGCCTTGGAGCACGTCGGCGAGCGTCATCCCCACGATCTGCCGAGACGCGATACCCGTCGCGCTCGTCGCTGCCAGGTTCGCTGCGGCGATCACGAGTTCGCCGGCATGCTCGGGTGCCGGTCGCGCCACGAGGATCGCGGTGTCGATCGTCCGGACCACCTCGCCGTACAGCGCCCGTTCTTCCTCTGCAGCGCGTCGGGCGGTCACGTCGACGGTGATGCCACGGAGCACTCGCGGACGCGGAGGGCTGCCGGCATCGCACGACAGCATCTCGTGGAACCACAGGGCGTCGCCGTTGCCGTCGATCATCTGGTAGTCGCAGGTCTGCGGCTTGCCGGTCCGCATGGTCCGGCGCCGGGCTTCTTCGAGCGCGACTCGGTCGTCCTCTTCGACGCGACTCATCCAGAAGTCCAGGTCGAGGAGGTTGACGGATGGGTAGCCCAGGATCCTCGTCGCTGCTGGACCCATCGACTGGTACTGCCTCGACTCGTCAGGGAGGAGCCAGACGATGGCGTCGATGTTGTCGATCAGGTCCTGGTTCTCCGACTCGAGCATGCCGCGGTGCTCGGTCACGCGGCCGATGCTCAGGACGGCCATGGCCGCAGACCCCGCGAACGCCAGCGTGCCGGCGAGGGCCACGTCGGGGTCCTGGGTCATGATTCCGGACGCTCCGGCCAACGCGATGCCACAGATCATCGGCCCCAGGACGCGTCGTACCTCGAACAACGTCGCGGCCAGGGCCAGCGTTGCCGTCATGACAGCGAGAGCCGGCGCCCACAAGGCGGCGACGAAGCTGGCCGCCGCGATGCTGACGAACTGGTCGGCCCACGGCACGTAGCCGGGCACCTGCCCCGTGCGGGCGGTGACCTGCTCCATCACCATGTTGTAGGGCAAGGCCACGAACGCGATGGCGGCAACGACCAGGAATCGGCTCTCGCCGAGGTCGGGGAGCGCTGGAATGACGAGCGCGAAGCTCGCGATCACGCGTGACCGAACGCGGAAGACGTGCGCGACGCTCTTCGCACGACCCGACCCTCCGGCGTTCATCGAACCGTTCTCCCTCCATCTGTCGGACTCTTCGAGCGTACGTCAACTACCCACATCGGCCGTTCCGGCAGAATCCTTGACCGTGTCGTCCGAGCCCCCGGATCTGCCGTTGATACAGCGAGCGCTCGTCCAGTGGTGGCCGGACCACGGCCGTGATCTGCCTTGGCGTCGATCTCGTGACCCCTGGGCCGTGCTCGTGTCCGAGACGATGCTCCAACAGACGCAGGTCGCCCGTGTCGTCGATCGCTGGGAGCGGTTCCTCGGTCGCTTCCCGACGGTGGTGGCATGCGCGACATCCCCGCTCGGCGACGTCGTCGACGAGTGGGCGGGCCTCGGCTACAACCGCCGTGCGGTGTACCTGCACCGGGCGGCGCAGGAGTGCGTCGACCGCTTCGACGGTGGACTCCCGACCGACCTCGCCGGGCTCCAGTCGCTGCCCGGCATCGGGCCGTACACGGCCCGGGCCGTCCTGGTGTTCGCACACGAACATGACATCGGCCTCGTCGACACCAACGCCGGCCGATTCGTGGCTCGCGCGATCGCCGGACGGTCCCTCACCCCGGCGGAGGCGCAAGCCGCAGCCGACGACGCGGTACCCGCCGGCCTGGGCTGGACGTGGGGCCAAGCGGTGTTCGACCTGGGCGCCACGACCTGCCACAAGCGGTCGCCCGCCTGCGATCGCTGCCCGATCCGCCGGCACTGCACGTGGGCGAGGGCCGGCTTCCCGTCGCCGGACCCGATCGACGGCTCGGCCGGTATCAGCGCGCCGCAGTCGCGTTTCGACGGTTCGGACCGGCAGGGCCGAGGGCGCCTGGTCGACGCGCTGCGCGGCCGGAGCGTGGGCGACGACGAACTCGCCGAGGTGATGGGATGGCCCGAGGACCGGGATCGGGCGGCGCGGGTCGCCGGCACGCTCGAGAAGGACGGGCTCGTCGTTCACGATGGGGCGACCTGGATGCTCCCGGGCTGATCGTCAACCGGTGGCCGGGTCGGTCCGTTCCACGCGGCGGGCCCACGGCTCCCTGGCGTCGAGTGTCAGGACGACCGCGTGGGCGACGAAGGCAACCACGCCCACCATCGCGACGCGTGCCGCCGGGTCGTCCCAGACCAGGTCATAGCCGCCGTCGACGGCCAAGGCAGCGGCGATGAGTCTCGGCGCCACCCACACGCCGAC
>JAPKDO010000014.1 GCA_028822535.1 Acidimicrobiales bacterium | reverse complement strand
TCGGCCGGCGGCGGCGACACCATCGTCTGGGACGGCGGCCGCCCGATCACCCTGTCGGGCGACGGAGTCATCACGCTGCAACCCGGACCGTTCCGCGTCGGCGGCGGGCTGTTCGCAGACATGAGCGGCGCGGCGCATCGGCTCTCCCCCGGCCGCTACTCGGTGGCGGGGCCGGTCGCCGTCGGGGACGGGGGCGGCCTGGCGGCGCCGAGCACGCAGACATCGTTCACGGCCGGCGAGGCGGCGACGGTCTCGGGTACCGGCCAGGTCGAGGGACGACTGCCGCCGGGCTCCTGGCTGCTGCTCGGCCCCGGACGGGTCGCCCTCGAAGGAACGCTGCAGATCCTCACCGGTGACGGGCAGCGTGACGCGAGCACCGCGACGATGGAGAACGGCTCGTACGAGGTGACGGTCACGGTCGCCGACGACGGCACGGTCACGGTCGACGCGCTCCTCGACGGAACCGTCACCTAGGTTGCGCGGACATGGGGCTGAACGAGCGTCGGATCGTGGACCAGTGGGTGGCGCTCCCGGCTGACGACGAACTCCGCCGGACCTTCGCGGAACCCGAGATCGACACCGGCGAGTGGGAGCCGATCACCGTCCCTGGCCACTGGCAGACGACGCCGGCGTTCGCCGACCACGACGGACCGCTCCTGCACCGAACGACGTTCGAACACGGCGGCGGCCCGGCCGATCGCCGGTGGTGGGTGCGCTTCGACGGGCTCTTCTACCAAGGCGACGTCTGGCTCGACGGTGCGTACCTCGGCGACACCGAGGGCTACTTCCACCCGCACACCTTCGAGGTGACCGACTCGATCCGGGCGCGCTCGGAACACACGCTGGCCGTCGAACTCGCGTGCGCTCCCCAGACCGACCGAGCGAACAAGCGCAACATCACCGGCGTGTTCCAGCACTGGGACGCCATCGACCCCGACTGGAACCCCGGAGGGATCTGGCGGCCCGTGCATCTGGTCGAGACCGGTCCGGTCCGGATCGTCCGGCTGAACACGAGGTGCACCGAAGCCACCGAGGACCGCGCCGTGCTGTCCTTCACCGCAGAACTCGATGCAGCGGCGGGGGTCGACGCCCACGTGCGCACGACGGTCGGTTCGATCGACCACGGCCTGGATCACACGCTCGCCACCGGTTCCAACGTCGTCGAATGGTCGGTGGTGATCGACCGGCCGCGCCTGTGGTGGCCCCACGCGCTCGGCGACCCCGCGCTCGAACACGTCGCCGTCGAGATCCGCCTCAGCGACGCAGCCGGGAGCATGGTCTCCGACGCTCGCCGTTTCCGCACCGGATTGCGACGCATCGAGATGAAGCAGTGGACGATGCGGGTGAACGGCGAGCGCTTGTTCCTCAAGGGCACGAACCAGGGCCCCACGCGCATGGCCATCGCCGACGCCACCGCCGAGGACTGCCGGCGCGACATCGATCTCGCAAAGGACGCCGGGTTGGACCTGGTCCGGATCCACGCCCACGTGGCCCGTCCCGAGACCTACGACGCCGCCGACGAGACCGGCATGTTGGTGTGGCAGGACTTCCCGTTGCAGTGGGGCTACGCCCGCCAGATCAAGAAGCAGGCCGTCCGCCAGGCCGGCGAGATGGTCTCGATGCTCGGGCACCACCCCTCGGTCGCCATCTGGTGTGGTCACAACGAACCGATGCGACTCGACCTCGACGCCGACGCGTTCGCCGACCCCCGCAGGACCGCCCAGATGGGGCTCCGCACCGTGGCGCAGATGCAGTTGCCGACGTGGAACAAGTCGGTGCTCGACCGGGCAGTCAAGCGAGCGATCGACGCTGCCGACGGGACCAGGCCCACGATCGCCCATTCCGGCGTGATGCCCCACGTCGGACGTCTCCAGGGCACCGACAGTCACCTCTACTTCGGCTGGTACTTCGGCCACGAACGCGACTTCCCCGGTTTCGCCAAGGCGATGCCGAGCCAGGTCCGTTTCCCCACCGAGTTCGGCGCCCAGGCGATCCCCGACACCGACGACTTCGTGGACGCCGAAGCGTGGCCAGACCTCGACTGGGACCGCCTCACCACCACGCACAACCTCCAGCGGTCGATCCTCGACAGACACGTCCCACGCGACGGGCACACCTACGAGTCCTGGAAGGAAGCAACACAGCGGTACCAGGCGACCGTCACCAAGCATCACATCGAGACACTGCGACGCCTCAAGTACCGACCGACCGGCGGCTTCGCACACTTCGCGTTCGCCGACGCACATCCTGCGATCACCTGGTCGGTGCTCGACCACGAGCGGAGACCGAAGCTCGCGTACGACGCGCTGACCGAGGCGTGTCGTCCGGTCATCGTCGTCGCCGATCGACTGCCGGAGGCGCCGACCGCTGGGGATGCGCTCGCGCTCGACGTCCACGTGGTGTCGGACCGCCGCGTCGACCTGTCCGGCCGTATCGACGCTCGTCTGGACTGGGAGGGCGGCGAGCACCGGTGGTCGTTCGAAGGCGACGTTCCCGCCGACTCCTGCGTCCGCGTCGGCACCGTGCAGTTCGAGGTCCCGGATGCCCCGGGCGAACTCGCGCTGACGCTGTCGGGCCGCGTCGGCGACGACGACCTCGCCAACGCCTACACGTCGATCATCCGCCCCGCTCAGCGCAAGCGGTAGACACCGCTGCGCACCGGCCGGAGCATCCGGGGAAGTCGCCCGTTGGCCCGCAGCAGAACGGCGACCCAACGGGGGCGACGCATGGCGCGGACCCGCCAACGCCACCGTGGATCGTCCAGCCCGGCGGAGAAGAACTCGATCGCGTCCACGGACTCGGCGGCCGCTGTCCACTGCGACGCGGACAGCGCCCGCACGTAGTCATCCACCGACGCGTGCAGGAATCGAGGTGCGACGACGTCGCCGAACCACCGTCGACCGAGCCGGTCGGCATCGTCGAGCGACTCTCGGAGTTTGCGCCCGAAAGCGATGCGGCTGGCCTGGAACGTGCCGGACGTGGACGATGAGCCGGCGTGGACCCGGAACCGGGTGAGCGATTCGGGGACGAGCACGAGACGCCAGCCGGCTCGGAATGCCCGCACGTACAGGTCGTCGTCCTCGTAGCCACGCAGGCCGGGATCGAATCCGCCCAGCTCCTCGTACATCTGCCGGCGGATGACGCTCGCCGACGGGAGGACCATCAGGTCGGCGTCGAGACATGCGTGCAACGTCCGCTTCGGATGCTCGACACCGTGCTCGCGCAGGAACCCGACCGTCACGACACTTCCCTGGTGGTCGATCTCGTCGAAGTCGGAGTACGCCCAGCCGACGTCGACGTCGACGAAGGGCTCGGCCAGGGCCTCGAGGTGACGGCGGTGCCACACGTCGTCCTGGTCGAGGAACGCCAACAGGTCGCCGCGCGCCAGCGACGCTCCGTGGTTCCGCGCCGCCGACTGGCCGGCGTTCGGTTGGTCGACGAGCACGACCTCGAAGGGCAGGTCCATGGCGCGGACGAGGTCCCCGCCGTCGTCGGTCGATCCGTCGTCGACGATGATCAGCTCGAGCGGTGGTCGAGACTGTGCCGCCACACTCGCCACCGCGCCCACGATGTGTTCGCTTCCGTTGTGCAACGCGATGACGGCCGAGACCGTCGGCATCGAGTCTTCGTCCACGCGTCGGTCCTCCTGCGTTCGTCCGACGCCGACCTGCTCCCCCGCCGAGTCCAGGTGATGGTCCGCCTCTGCACCCAACCGGCGAGCGTGATCGTCGCCTGCCACCGCGCAAGCGTCGGCGCAGTCCCGGAACCATACCTGCGCTCGGTGTGGGCGGCCGTGCCGGAGCGCCAGGATCCCGCGCATGAACGTCGCATCGAGCGCTGCCCGCCGAGCCTCGCCCTCGTGCTCGATGTCGGCGGCGGTGAGTGGGGGCACGAGCGACTCGATCGACGACGCCTCGTCGAGGGCGCCCGCCGCCATCAGTTCGGTGAACGCCCGACGTGTTGCGGCGTCGACGTCGACGACCCCTCGCAATTCCGGTCGACCGGCAACGAGTCGCTCGATGGCGAGAACCGCCGCCGGCGGGTCGGACCGGGCGAGCGCAACCGAGGCCTGGCCGAGAGCCCGGCCCCACATCCATCTCGGCGACGGATCGGGGGTGGTGGGAGCGATGGCGTCCGCGAGCGCGGCCGCGGCGAGTAGATGACGAGATGCCACGTCGAGATCCTCGGCATGGAGCGCGAGCACACCTGCGGTGAGATGCCCCTCGACCACGACGACCGGCGTCTCGGCGTCGGCGTCGGTGTCGGCCCCTGCGGGAGCGCGCAGGTCGTACCCATGGCGATCCAGCACCGACTCGGCGAGCACCTCCCACGCCGCTCGAGCTCCTCCGAGCTCCCCGGCATGCATCGCGAACCGTGCCGACCGTGCGGCCATGCCCACTCGGAGTGCGCTGGCGGCGGGCGCCTCATCGGCGACGGTGCGGGCCCACCTCCCCAGCGCCGCGAGGTCCAGCGTCGCCGGGCTCGGCAGCGGCGCGCCGATTGTGGCCACGGCGAGCAATCCCGATCCGCGCGATTCCACCAGCGCGTCGAATCCGGTATCGGTCAGCAGGCCGAGCAGCGCGCTGCGGTCGACGAGGAAGCGATGTCCGCCGCCGCCGATCGCCGCCTCGATCTCGGCCGGCGGATGATCAGCGGACAGGACGGCAGCGTCCGGCGTCGTCAGCACCAACACACCGTCGACGGAGAGGTCACCGCGAACGGCCTCGAGAAGGCCGCGCGGGTCGGCGACGTGTTCGAGTACTTCGGACGCGACGACCACGTCGAACCCGGCGGCGCCGCCCAGACCGCCGTCATAGGGCGCCGTGGAGAGCTCGTGGCCGAGTTCACCGGCTCCCCGAACGGCCACCGGGCTCGGGTCGACGCCGACGCCTTCCCACCCCCACAGCCCGCCGGCGACCGCCAGGCCGAACCCGTAGCCACAGCCGAGATCGAGCAAGCGAGTCCCGGGTGGCCGGACGCCGGCTCGGGCCAGCGTCTCGGCGATGACCTCGACCGACCCGTACTGCTCGATGTGATCGTCTTCGTCGCGCCGGAGCGGGTCCAGCGGTCCCTCCTCCCCGATGTGGGGACCGACGAGCCCGGTCGTCCCGCAGCCTTCACAACGGATCGCATCGATGCCGAGCCCCGTTTCCGGCCGGGTCCGCACCACGCGGTCTCCATCCATCGTCCGCGCGCAGACGGCACATGGCACGGAGACCGACGCGTGGTCGTCCCACACCAGTGGACCGGGCTCCGGCATCGCCCGACCGCGGATCGTGGCCGGAGCACGGTCGAGGTGGCCGGAGTCGTCGACCATCGCGAGCGCCGTGCCGGCGTCCGCGAAGACGGTGCTGTCCCCGACGCGACGTCCGAGGTGATCGAGGTTGGCCAGGACCGCCCCCCACAGACGCGGCCGGGCGGCGACATCGGTTCGGATCACGAACGCGAGGTGCGTCGGAGCCTGGTCACGCAGCACCGACTCGAGGCGCGTCGCGAACCGATCGGGCTCGATCCAGAGCGACAGCGTGCGCGGTCCGCCGGGCGTCGGCGCCGTGGTCATCGGCAACGCAACCATCGCGTCGCGTCGATCGGGGTCGGAACGGAACGGATCGTCTCGGTGCATCCGGTAGGCACCCGACGGTGCCCGTTCGCTGGACGGGATGATCCCACGGGCGCGCTCGCCGGGCTGCATGGTCGCGAGCGCGCCGAGGCCGGGCTCGACCGTCAGGTCGACGACCACCCCCGCATCCTCCAGGCGTCGCATCGCCGTCGCCGACACATGCCGGTCGCCACAGCGGGCGAGGCGACACGGCCGACCGAACGCGCGTCGAAAGGCATCGAGCGACGTCGACACGCAGTGATCGATCCACTCTTCGTCGGCCACGTCGTGCAGCCAACCCTGGTCGTCGAGCCGCCAGAAGTGGGGGTGGACGCCGAACTCGTCACCCGACGCGTCGAGCCTGTCGAACGCGTCGCGGTGCGCATCGACGAGTCCGGTCGCCGAGCCGTACATCGTCTCGATCTGGGGATCCGAGCGGACGAACCACGTGAACGTCGCAGCGCCCCCCGACACGTCCGCCAACGATCGCCGTACATCGGGGAGCGCATCAACCAACGCTGTGAAGCCGTGCAGCGGCTCGACCGATGAAGGAGGAACTCGCGGATCGGGCTCGACATCGACACAGAGGACCACCGGGAGCATCGTCGACGAGTCTCGCGCCGCCGCCGGCGTGCGAGTTCGGCCATCGCCGGATCGCGGGGTACGTTCAGACCATGCAGACCATGGAGAATGCGGCTCCCGGTGCCGAGAACGGGCCCGAGAAGGCACCGGGTGTCGCTCCCGTCCATCCCTCCCGGCGACCGGCGCCGTGGCCGATCGAGTTCTACCGCTCGGCCGTCGGCAAGAAGTGGGTCATGGCCCTCACCGGCATCATGTTGATGGGCTACGTCTTCGCCCACATGGTGGGCAACCTGAAGATCTACCAGGGCGCCCACGCGATCAACGTGTACGGGGAGTTCCTCCGCGAGCTGCTCTACCCCCTGATGCCGCGAACGGTCACGTTGTGGGGCATGCGGATCGGGCTCACCGCCGCGTTCGTCCTGCACATCCACTCGGCCTACAGCCTCACGCGGATGAACAAGCGAGCCCAGGCGGGCGGCTACGCCACGCAACGGGACTACATCGCCGCCAACGCCGCCAGCCGCTCGATGCGCTGGACCGGCGTCATCATCCTGTTGTACCTGGCGTTCCACCTCGCCGATCTCACCTGGGGATTCGTCAACCCGGACTTCGTGCGCGGCGACGTCTACCGCAACCTGCAGGCGAGCCTCGGCAACGTCGGCCCGGCCGGCATCTACGTCGTGGCCAACATCGCCCTCGGCCTCCACCTCTGGCACGGCGCCTGGAGCATGTTCCAGAGCCTCGGTCTCAACAACCCGAAGTACAACGCCTGGCGACGCAACTTCGCCATCGGCTTCGCCGTGCTCGTCACCGTCGGCAACCTGAGCTTCCCGCTCGCCATCGTCTCCGGTGTCGCCGAGGACGAGGTGTGCTTCGAACAGGGCGACCGGGTCGTGAGCTGCGAGGAGGTCTTCGCTGACGGCATCCGCAACGGCGACTTCACCGTGGACGAGTTCGATGAACTGAGCGACCACGAACGCCACAAGATCCTGGAGGCGTACCACGCCCAGGAGGAGCTCCGCGAGCTCCAGGAGGAAGAGGGATGATCGGCAACCTCGACAGCGCGGTCCCGCCCGGCGACATCGGCGACAAGTGGACCCAGCACAAGTTCGACATGAAGCTGGTGGCGCCCAACAACCGCCGCAAGCTCGACGTCATCGTCGTCGGCGCCGGCCTGGCTGGCGCCTCTGCCGCCGCCACCCTCGGTGAGCAGGGCTACAACGTCAAGGTCATCACGTACCACGACTCGCCCCGCCGAGCGCACAGCATCGCCGCCCAGGGCGGTATCAACGCCGCCAAGAACTACAAGAACGACGGCGACAGCGTCTACCGGCTCTTCTACGACACGGTGAAGGGCGGCGACTACCGCTCCCGCGAGGCCAACGTGCATCGCCTGGCCGAGGTCAGCGTCGACATCATCGACCAGTGCGTCGCCCAGGGCGTGCCCTTCGCACGCGAGTACGGCGGCCTCCTCGACAACCGCTCGTTCGGTGGCGCACAGGTGTCGCGCACCTTCTACGCCCGCGGTCAGACCGGCCAGCAGCTCCTGCTCGGCGCCTACCAGGCGATGATGAAAGAGGTCGCCGCCGGCACCGTCGAGTTGGTCACCAAGACCGAGATGCTCGATCTCGTCGTCAAAGACGGGGTCGCCTGCGGTGTCGTCACCCGCGACCTGCGCACCGGCGCCGTCGAACGACACTCGGCCCATGCGGTGCTGCTCACCACCGGCGGCTACGGCAACGTCTTCTACCTGTCGACCAACGCCATGCACTCCAACGCCACCGCGGCGTGGCGTGCGCACCGCCGTGGCGCCCTGTTCGCCAACCCCTGCTACACGCAGATCCACCCCACCTGCATCCCGCAGGCCGAGGAGTTCCAGTCGAAGCTGACCCTCATGTCGGAGTCGCTGCGCAACGACGGGCGGGTGTGGGTTCCCAAGGACCCCGACGAGACCCGTCCCGCCGCGCAGATCCCCGAAGAGGACCGCGACTACTACCTCGAGCGGAAATACCCGAGTTTCGGCAACCTCGTTCCCCGCGACGTGGCCTCTCGCAACGCCAAGACGGTCGTCGACGAGGGCAAGGGCGTCGGCCCACTCAAGAACGGCGTGTACCTCGACTTCAGCCAGGCCATCGAGCGACTCGGCAAGGAGGCGATCTCGGAGAAGTACGGGAACCTGTTCGACATGTACGAGCGGATCACCGACGAGAACCCGTACGAGACGCCGATGCGCATCTACCCCGCCGTGCACTACACGATGGGCGGCCTGTGGGTGGACTACCACCTGCAGTCCAACGTGCCCGGCCTGTTCGTGCTCGGCGAGGCCAACTTTTCCGACCACGGCGCCAACCGCCTGGGCGCCTCGGCGCTCATGCAGGGTCTGGCCGACGGCTACTTCGTCATCAGCTACACGATGGCCAACTACCTGGCCGGCATCCTCGGCCAGCCCGCCGTCCCCACCGACGACGCTGCGTTCACCGCCACCGAGGCCGACGTCAAGAACCGGATCAACCAGTTCCTGTCGATCGGCGGCACCCGTTCCCCCGACCACTTCCACAAGGAACTGGGCAAGATCATGTGGGAGCACTGCGGCATGGCCCGCAACGAGGCCGGACTCACCAAGGCATTGGGCGAGATCCCGGCGCTGCGCGAGGAGTTCTACAAGGACCTCCGCGTGCTCGGCTCGGGCGACAGCATCAACCAGAGCCTCGAGAAGGCCGGCCGCATCGCCGACTTCCTCGAACTCGGCGAACTGATGTGTCGTGACGCGTTGGAGCGCAACGAGTCGTGCGGCGGGCACTTCCGTGAGGAGAGCCAGACCGAAGAGGGCGAGGCCCTCCGTCGGGACGACGAGTTCAGCCATGCGGCTGCATGGGAGTGGACGGGCGACCCGTCCAACCCGCAGCTGCACAAGGAAGAGCTGGTGTTCGACAACGTGGCGCTGACCCAGCGCTCGTACAAGTAGTGGACCAAGAGGAATCACGACGATGAAGCTGAAGCTGAACATCTGGCGCCAGATCGACCGTGACGCCAAGGGCGCCATGCAGTCCTACGAGCTCGACGAGGTCTCACCAGAGATGTCGTTCCTCGAGATGCTCGACGTGTTGAACGAGAAGCTGATCGCCGAGGGCTCCGAGCCCGTCGAGTTCGAACACGACTGCCGTGAGGGCATCTGCGGCTCGTGTGGCGTGATGATCAACGGTCAGGCCCACGGCCCGCAGAAGGGCACGGCCACGTGCCAGCTCCACATGCGCAAGTTCTCCGACGGCGACGAGATCAACATCGAACCGTGGCGCGCCGCGGCATTCCCGGTGCTCAAGGACCTCGTGGTCGACCGCGCCCCGTTCGACCGCATCGTCGAGAGCGGTGGCTACATCACCGCTCCCACCGGTGCCGGTCCCGACGCCAACCTGATCCCCGTGCCGAAGGACGCAGCCGACGCTGCGTTCGACGCTGCGGCCTGCATCGGCTGTGGCGCCTGCGTCGCCGCCTGCCCCAACTCGGCGGCCCAGCTGTTCACGGCGGCCAAGATCGAGCACCTCAACCTCCTCCCTCAGGGCCAGGCCGAGAAGCACCAGCGCGTGCTCGGCATGGTGGGGACGATGGAGCAGTACTTCGGTTCGTGCACCAACCACGGTGAGTGCACCGAGGCGTGCCCGAAGGAGATCCCGCTCGACTACATCGCGTTCATGAACCGCGACTACGTGAAGGCGCAGCTCAAGAACCGCAAGCTGCTCGGCCAGCGCTGAGCCGCAACGCCGTGCGGTGGTCGTTCCCGCTCCGGTGGGCGAAACCGCCACCGCCGCCGCCACCGTCGCGAGTCCTGCGAAACGGCGTGATCGCCGGGGCCATCGGCGCTGGAGCGGTGAGCGCCGTCAGCGCGATCGCGTACCTGCAGGCGCGCCTCGCGGTGTCCGACGAGCCGTACGTGACCACCCCGCTCGACGGCCTCGTGGATGGCGACAACGACGTGTTGTGCCGTGTGGTCTGGCTGGGTGACAGCCTCGCCGCCGGCATGGGCGCCATCTCCCCCGACCTGTCGCTGCCGCGGCTCGTCGCCACGGGACGGAACCAGGACACCCGACTCCACGTGTTCGCCGTCCCCGGAGCGACCAGCGACGACGTCATCGGGACCCAACTCCCGGCGCTCCAGCAACTGCGCCACGGTCTCGGCCAGATCGGTCAGCGCATCGACGCCATCGGCATCACGATCGGCGCCAACGACATCTCGGCGTTCACGCCGCGTCACCGGTTCCGGGCCAACGTGCGACGTGTCGTGCAGGCCGGCGAGGGAGCGCCCGTCGTCCTCGTCTCGATTCCGCAACTCAACGACGCCATCCGACTCCCGCGACCACTGCGGACCATCGCCTCCGTACGGGCGCTGTGGCTCGACCTCGTGCTCCGGCGGGTGGCGAAGGAGCGGGAGGACGTGTTCTACGCCTCGGTGCGTCGCCGTCCCGAATGGATCCGGCGACGGGATCTGCGCAACTTCCTCGCCGCCGACCGGTTCCATCCCTCCGGTGCCGGCTACGCCGTGTGGGCCGACCACATCATCGAGGCATTCGACAACGCGCTCGCTCCCCCGGCGGTGGCCGGTTCCTGAAATTCGGATGATCCGGACAGGCCAGCGGCTCCGAAGAGGTGGGTGAGTGAGCGGATCTGGCGGTCGCGTCCTCCACCGAACCAACGACCCACAGGGGAAATCACCACCATGAAGCGCCGCACCTCACGTCTCGCCGCCGTCGGCCTCACCGCCGGTCTCGTCGTCGGAGGCGCCTCCCTGGCGTCGGCCGGCCACCTCAACCCGCTCCTCGAGTCCGATCTGAACGGGCGCAACGAGGTCGCCGACAACGCCAAGTCGAACAAGATCGTCGGTGACCCCAACGGTCGCGGCGAGGGCTACGTCTTCGGGATCGACGACGACAGCCGCGGTGGCGTGGTGACCGACAACTCCGGGACCCTCTGCTACATCCTCATCGTCGACGGCATCGACGGACTCGACGAGCTGCCCGGCAACGGCCGCGCCGCCCACATCCACCGTGGCGCCGAAGGCGAGAACGGCCCCGTCGTGGCCAGCTTGGCGTTCCCGACCGACGGCCAGGCCGCCGACTGCCTCTCCGAGGACGAGGCGGGCAAGTTCAGCGCCGACGCCGGTGAGGGAGTCGTCCAGGACATCCTCGCCAACCCGCAGGACTACTACTTCAACGTCCACAACAACGAGTACCCGGGCGGCGCCGTCCGGGGCCAGCTCTCCGAGCAGGGCCACGGCGACCACGACCACTGATCACCGCTGATCACTCCCTGATCACCCGACGCCGCCGCACCGATCGGTGCGGCGGCGGCTCGCGTCACCCCGTCGGTTCACCGGTCGCCGATTCGCAACGCACGATCACGCTCGTCGGCCACAACCGCCGGTGACGCATCATCCGTAGCCGACCCCGGATCGACAGGCCGTGCTTCGCCTGCGACTCCGGGGACGGGGACCATCGGGATCACGTTCCAGCGCCACCCGTATCGACGGTGAAGCGCCGTGTTGGCCTCCTCCGCCGCGTCGCCCTCGAGCACGACCGCTGTGCACTCGATCTCGGGAGCCCCGTCGACCGGTTGGCCCTGCCAGTCACACCGGCGGAGGGGCAGTTGGCCGGCGACGTCGGCGTCCCCGCAACGACGCTGCGCTACTACGACAAGATCGGCCTGCTCCCGCCGACTGCCCTCCAGGGTGGCCAGCGGCGCTACGACGCTCGCGCCGCCGACAAGGTCCGTGTGATCGCCACGTGCCAGGCAGCCGGGTTCTCGTTGGACGAGATCGCCCTGCTGTACCAGGACCGGTCGCCGGGTCGCGAGAGGTCGAAACAACTGGCGCGACGGAAGTTGGTCGAGATCGATGCCCAGGTGGAACGCCTCGCCCATGCTCGCGCCGTCATCGAATGGGGCCTGCGGTGCACGTGCCCTGTGCTCGACGACTGCACCTGCGGCATCCACCCCGACAAACCGTAGGCTCGCCCGGATGACGGGGGACACGGGCCAGGGCGACGCCATCATCTCCGCGACCGGACTGGTGCGGCGATTCGGCGACCTCGTGGCCGTGGACGGCGTCGACCTCGCCGTCCGCCGGGGTGAGGTCTTCGGGTTCCTCGGCCCCAACGGTGCGGGGAAGTCCACGACGGTCCGCATGCTGACGACGTTGTTGCGTCCCTCCGGCGGCACGGCGCGCGTCGCCGGCCACGACGTCGTGAGCGAAGCCGGCGAGGTGCGACGTCGGATCGGCGTCGCGCTACAGGACGCGGCGATCGACCCCTTGATGACCGGCACGGAACTCGTCCGACTCCAAGCGGTCCTCTTCGGGATCCCGAACTCGATCGCCCAGAAACGCGGCGCCGACCTGCTCGACCGCGTCGGACTCACCGCCGCCGCCGACCGCCGGGTCGGCACCTACTCCGGCGGCATGCGACGCCGCCTCGACCTCGCACTGTCGCTCGTGCACGAGCCCGAAGTGCTGTTCCTCGACGAGCCGACGACCGGCCTCGACCCCATGAGCCGCATGGCGCTGTGGGAAGAGGTGCGGTACCTCAACCGCGAGCGCGGCACCACGGTGCTGCTCACGACGCAGTACCTCGAGGAGGCCGACCAGTTGGCCGGCCGCATCGCCATCATCGATCACGGACGGATCGTCAAGAAGGGCGTGCCCCGGGCGTTGAAGGACGAGGTCGGATCCCCGACGCTGATGATCGAGGTCGACGCCGACCAACGGGTCGCCGCCGAGGTGTTGGCCCGGTACGGCACGGAGCGGACCGTCGACTCCGGGATGTTGGGCATCGGCCTCGAGGGTGGAGCGCAGCAACTCACCAGCGTCGTCCGAGCACTCGACGACGCCGGCATCACCGTCGTCCACATGGAGCTCAACGCACCCACGCTCGACGACGTGTTCGCCGAGGCAACGGGCCGCCGACTCGAAGGAGCAGACGAGACCGAGTCCGACGTCGATGCCCCTCCCCCGACGCCCGACCGCACCGAAGACGATCCGTCGGCGGTCACCGAAGGGCAGTCCGGCGACGAGCCGCCACGACGTCGGCGTCGTTCCGCCCCACTGCGGGCCTCGTGACCGCCGCCTCCGTCCCGGCGGCCCAGGCGGCGAACCGGCCCCAGGCGCTGCGGCAGTCGCTGCAGCTGTCGCGACGAGCGGTCTCGTCGATGCTCCGCCAGCCCCAGGTACTGGTGCCGTCGCTGTTCTTCCCGTTGTTCTTCTGCGCGTTGAACGCCGCCGCGTTCGACCGCATCACCGGCGCAGAGCCCGAGTTCGCTGCGCAGTTCGACTCGTTCCTCGACTTCCTCCTGCCGGCGACCGTGCTCCAGGGCGTCCTGTTCGGCTCGACGCAGGCGGGGACCGAGATGGCCAACGACATCGAGATCGGGTTCTTCGACCGCCTGCTCGCATCGCCGGTCTCGCGC
The DNA here is from genome assembly GCA_028822535.1 of Acidimicrobiales bacterium. Taxonomy (GTDB): domain Bacteria; phylum Actinomycetota; class Acidimicrobiia; order Acidimicrobiales; family Salinilacustritrichaceae; genus Salinilacustrithrix. The sequence goes on along the minus strand of JAPKDO010000014.1, from coordinate 11,238 downwards.
ACGTCGATCCTGGTCGGCCGCCTCGCCGGCGGGGCGCTGCTCGGCGCGGCGCAAGCGCTGTTCTTCACCGGCATCCTCACCCTGTTCGGGGCCAGCGTGAAGGGTGGCGTCGGCGCCGTCGCGGTACTGGTCGTCGTCTCGTCGCTGCTCGCCGTCGGCATCGGCGGGTTCGGGGTCACGCTCGGGATCCGCACCGGGTCGGCCGAGGCCGTCCAGGGCGCATTCCCGCTGATCTTCGTCTTGATGTTCACGTCGTCCGCCTTCTTCCCCCGAGACCTCATGTCGGGCTGGTACCGCGCGGTCGCCACGTACAACCCGATCTCGTGGATCCTCGACAGTCTCCGCGACCTCCAGACGCTGGGCTGGTCGGCCGAGGACGCACTCGTCGCCATCGTCACCGCCGCGGGGCTCGCCGTGTTGTCGATCGTCGTCGCGCTCGGGGCCCTCCGCCGCCGACTCCGGACGACGACATGACGGCTGTCGACGACGCCGGAGGTCGCGTCGATCTCGGGACCGCGCGGACCGGCTCCATGGCCATCGTCCGGATGATGGTCGGCCGCAACGTGCGGGGGATCCGTCGTCAGCCCGCGACGTTCATCCCGACCCTGGTGATGCCGATCTTCTTCGTCATCACGTTCTCCGGCGCGTTCGGCTTCGCCGGCAGGGTCTTCGGCAACGGCAACGCGCTCTCGTGGTATGCGCCGATGGCCATCATCCAGGGGGCGGCGTTCGCCGGCGTCACGATCGGGTTCTCGACCGCACGCGACTTCGAGACCGGGTTCTTCGACCGCTTCCTCCTGGCCCCGATGAGCCGCCTCACCCTCATCGGTGGCGCGCTGGGCGCCGCCGTGCTCCGTTCTGTCTTCACCACGACCGCCGTGTTGGTCGTCGCAACGATCGGTGGTGTGGCCGTCCCCGGTGGCGCGCTCGGCGTGCTGTCGCTCTACCTGGCTGCGCTCGGCGTGTCGATCGCTGCCGCGCTGTGGGGGCTCGGACTCGTCTATCGGGTCCAGAGCACCAACGTCGGTCCGATCATCCAGGTCGGGATCTTCGTCTCGATCTTCCTGTCGACGGCCCAGGTGCCGATCGCGGCGATGAGTGGCTGGTTGGCCTCGGTCGCACGCGTGAACCCGATGACCAACATCCTCCGCATGGCACGAGCCGGCTTCGTACCAGACCAGATCGCACCACCGGCCGGATTCGGCGTCGGCTGGTCCGAGATGTGGCCGGGCCTCGTGGCCCTCGCGGGGACGATCGTCGTCCTCGGCCTCTTCGCGATCCGAGGAATGCGTCGTCTGACGCCGTGACCGTCCGGACTCCGGCCGCCCAGCTCAGGCGGCGGATGGACGCACGCCGTCGCCTTCGATCCAGCCTCGCCAGGTATCCTCGAGTTCGGTGGTGTCGTGCTGGAGCGGGTGGAAGTCCGGCCGGTTGTAGTCGGCCAGGCGAGTGCGGAACTCCTTCGACAGCAGCGGATTCGACCGCAGGCGCCAAACGCTCCTGACCAGGTTGAAGTTGCGGTAGCTGCGTCGGTCGCCGAGCGCGCCGACCACCGTGTGGTAGCCGGCGATGAACGCGAGCGCCAGGGTGGCGAGCCGCATCGCCCGACGACGCATCTCCTCGTCGCCGCCCACCGCTTTGTAGACGTCGAAGGCCACGGCCTTGTGCTCGCACTCCTCGATGGCGTGCCACGCCCACATCCGGAAGAACCCCTCGTCGGCGAAACGGCGCTGGAGTTCGGGCTCGCGGAGCAGGGTCTCGGCCATGGTCGCGGTGTAGTGCTCCAAGGCCGCGGTGAGCGCCAGGGCCATGATCGGCTCGGGCTCGAGGCTGTCGGCTTCCTCGATCCGATCCCGCAGGTCGGACAATGGGCCGAAGCGAGTGATGACCTTCAGGATCCGGCGCATGGCCGGCGTGATGGCGGCGTCGTTGGCGAGCGTCGCCTCGACGAGTTTCGAGCGGTAGCCGAGTTCGGCGAGGCGCTCGTTGAGGAGCCGGTGCTCACGCCCGTGGGTGACCTCCTGGCCGATGAACGCGTTGACCTGCCGCAGCAGGTCGGGATCGGAGATCTGATCCCGGTGGTGACGCACGGCTTCGATGAAGATCTCTTCGCCGTCGGGGAACAACCCGGAGAGCGCGGCGACGAGATGCGCCATGAGGACATCGTCGTCTGCCGCCACATCCTGATCGAGCCCCTCGATCACCGACGCGAAGCTGATCCGCCGGACCGGGAAGGTGCGGTCCGGGTCGCTCGTCTGTCGCGGTACGGGTTCGGTCGTGGTGCTCATGGTGCGTCCCCAGGTCGTGGTCCAGCTCAGTAACTGAGCGAATGACTGAATCACTCATATCCTGACGCACTGCGGGTACGCTGGCAAGGTGCCATCCGTCACCGGGACCACCGAACGAGGCGACCGAACGCGCCACGCGCTCCTCGCCGCCGCACGCGCCCGCTTCGCCAACGACGGGTTCCGTCGTACGTCGGTCGCCGACATCTCGCGGGATGCAGGCGTCGGCGACACGACCGCCTACGTCCACTACCCCAACAAGGAAGCGTTGTTCTTCGCCGCCGTCGACGACGACCTCACGTCGCTGTTCGAGGAGCTGAGTATCGCGCTGGCCGCCGGCGACGGCCCGACCGGGCTCCTCGCCACCGTGCTCGGGACCATCGGCCATCATCCCCTCGCAGAGCGCCTGCTGGCGGGCCTCGAACCGGATTTCACGAGCCGGGTGCTCGAGACGCCCGCGTTCGGCGACCTCCGTCGCGGGGTCGCCACCGTCCTCGCCGACCGACAACGGGAGGGCACGGTGCGGGGCGACGTCTCGGCGAGCGACCTGGCCGATGGCGTCGTCGCGACCGTGGTGGCGAGCGCGATGGCAACGGTGCAGATCGGCGACTCGGTGCTCGAGACGTTCGGCGACGGCCTCGCCGCGATGTTCGAGGTCGTTCTGACCCCGGACCCACGGCTCCCTGGCCCGGGCTGATCAGTCGGCGAGCGCGTCCCGGAGGTCTCGCTTGAGGATCTTGCCGCTGGCGTTCCGGGGAAGCTGCGTGTCGTGGAATCGGACGAGGGTCGGCACCTTGAAGCCGGCGAGGTGTTCGGCGACGAAGGACCGCAGGCCGTCAGCGTCGAGCGATGCCCCCTCGCGCAGGTTGACCGCCACTGCGACCTCCTCGCCGAGACGGTCGTGGGGGACACCGAAGACGGCAGCCTCGTACACCTCGGGGTGCTCGTAGAGGATCGCCTCGACCTCGGCGCAGTAGATGTTCTCGCCGCCACGCAGGATCATGTCCTTGGCCCGGTCCTCGACGTAGACGAAGCCGTCCTCGTCGATCCGGCCGAGGTCTCCGGAGCGCAACCATCCATCCACGATGGTCTCGGCCGTCGCGTCGGGGCGGTTCCAGTAGCCACGGATGAGGTGGGGACCCTTGAAGCAGATCTCGCCGAGTTCGCCCGTTCCCAACTCGCTGCCATCGGTGCCGATGACCTTCAGCTCGAGGATCGGCGTCCCTCGCCCCGTCGAGCGCGGGTGGCTCACGTAGTCGTCGCCCGTGTTCTGTGGTCCGTAGGCGTTCGTCTCGGTCATCCCGTAGCCGATCGACGGACGACCCTTGGCGAACGAGGACTCGACCCGCTTCACCAACTCGGGCGGCGCGGGTGCACCCCCACCACCGACGCTGCGGAGCGACGACGTGTCGCGTCGGTCGAAGTCCGGTGACTCCAACAGATCCCACGACATGGTGGGGACGCCGACGAGATTGGTCACCCGCTCGCGCTCGATCAGTTCGAGCGCTCGCTCAGGATCCCACTTGTACATGATCACGAGCTTCACGCCGCCGGCGAAGGTGCTCATCATCACGGGGACACAGCCGGTCACGTGGAACAACGGCACCACCAGGATGAAACACAGTGGATCGACGACGTCGTCCGGGACCGGCGGGTTGCGCAGGCGCTCGACGGCGCCGCGACACGAGAATCCCATCAACGCCTGGACGACGGCCCGATGGGTCGACACCGCGCCCTTCGGCCGTCCCGTCGTACCCGACGTGTAGAGGATCGTCGCGTCGTCGTCGGGCAGCACGTCCACGTCGGGCATCGGCTGCGTCCGGTCGACGACCTCGTCGAAGTGGCGGGCTCCGGCGGGGAGGGAACGGTCCGCCGCTCGGACCACCAACGCCTCGATCCCGACGTCGGCCATCGTGGCGGCGGCACGCTCGACGCGTTCGATGTCCGCCAACAGCACGGTCGTGCCCGAATCGCGGAGCGCGAAGTCCATCTCGTCCTCGGTCCACCACGAGTTCAGCGACACCGAGATGCCACCGACGCTCGTGATCGCTGCGATGCCACAGATCCACTCCGGGTAGTTACGCATCCCGATGGCCACGCGGTCGCCCTTGCCGACACCGAGGTCGTGCACGAGTGCGTGGGCGAGGCCGTCGACGCATGCCATGACGTCGGCGAACGTCCACCGCTCGTCCTCGTAGACGAGGTAGGTCTCGTCGGGACGGGCCCGGGCCGTCGCCCACCAGTCGCGCAGTGAGTTCGGTGCGTTGACGAAGACGGTCGTCGGTCGGCCGTCGAGGTCGAGGGTCGCGGTCTCGAAGCGCTGGCCCGGCGAGGTCACCGCCGCCGTGGCCTGGTCGAAGGTGAGTGGTGCGGCGGAGTCGGCGACGGCGTTCACGGCGGCGAACCCTGCCGGATCCTGACCCGCCGGTCAAGGGCTGGCAGGGGTTACCCACGGCCGGGCGGGCACCGGTACCGTCGCGCCGTGACCACACCAGTGAAGGCGCCGATCCGCACCGCCCCCGTCCAGGTCGTCCGGGGATTCTGCATGGGCGCCGCCGATGTCGTCCCGGGCGTCTCGGGCGGCACCATCGCGCTGGTGTTCGGGATCTACACCGACCTCGTCGCGCAGATCCGCCAGGGCGCCCGGGCACTCGGACGCCTCGCCCGAGGCAAGCCCTCCGAGTTCGTCGACGAACTGCGGCGCGTCGACTGGTGGTTCCTCCTGCCGCTCCTCGTAGGCATCGGGATCGCGCTCGTGAGTCTCGCCGGGGTCATCAGCCACTTCCTGGAAGAAGAACCGATCCGCACGGCCGGCGTGTTCTTCGGCCTGGTGGTCGGCTCGCTCGTCACGACGATCCCGACCGTCAGGCGCTGGGACGCCCGGCACCTCGGCATCGCCGCAGCGGTGGCCGTCGTGGCGTTCGTCGGCCTCGGCCTCGGGTCCGGACAGGTGAGCGATCCGCATCTCGCATTCGTGTTCGTCGGCGGCATGATCGCCATCTGCGCCATGATCCTTCCCGGCGTGTCCGGGTCGTTCCTGTTGTTGATGCTCGGCCTCTATCACGCCGTCCTCGACGGCGTCCACGACCGCGACCTCGTACTCATCACCGTGTTCGGCCTCGGGGCCGTGATCGGTCTCGCCGGCTTCTCGTCGCTCCTCTCGTGGGCTCTCGACCGATGGGAACAGCTCATGCTGGCCGGTCTCATCGGCTTGATGGCAGGGTCGCTTCGCGTGCTGTGGCCCTGGCCCAACGGCACCGGCAGCGAGGAGAGCACGAACGGCGCCGAGATGGCGCTGCCGTCGGGCGACGTCATCTGGCCCATCGCGCTCGCCGTGTTCGCCGCGGTCGCCATCATCGTCATCGCCCGGGTCGCCGGCGTCCACGAGACCGACGAGGAACCCGTCGGCGCACGCTGACCCTCAGCTCCGGGGCTCGGCGACCTCGATCCATGCGCTGCCCGCGCGGCCGTCCGCTGTGGTGCACCGACACATCGCATGTGGCGTCCTGGCGACCCGCTGTTCCGGGTCGACGAGTTCGAGGGGCGTGGCCCCGACGACGTCGAGGCCGATCTCGACGCCGTCCAGCCGGACCCGTCCAGCGACCGGCAGCCCGTGATCCCCGGTGGCGAGGCTCGACTCCCCCACGGTGGCGGTGTTGCCGGCGAGTGTTCCGACCGCCGTCGCCAGATCACCGTTCACGACCGTCGACGCGAACGTCGTGCCGTCGTCGAGGCGCCCGCACACGTCGATCGACCGGTCGTCCCAGGCGCCGAACAGCCCCCATCGATGGGCGCGCCAGCCGGTGGCGTCGAGGTCGATCTCTTCGCTGCCGACCAGGAGTTCGCCCGTCACGCCGCACGGCTGGCGATATCGGTCCCGCCCGACCGGTTCCGACGGCGCCACCGCCTCCCACTCGAGATCGAAGCCCAGCGGCACCCGATCGCCGAACTGTCGGCCGTAGATCTCGCCCGGGTCGTCGACACCGAGCCCGAACGCCTCGAGACCGATCGTCCAGTGGTCGTGCGGGGTCTCACAGATGTGCGTCGCCCAGAGCCCCGTGGTCCGGATCTCGAGGTCGGACGGCGGCAGCGGTACGGCGTGATCGATGACCGCCACCAACTGCTGCTGGGGCCCGGTCACGAACGCCTGGTACCAGGCGATCCCCGCCCGGCCGATGTTGGGGAACAGCGAGAGCCTCGCCCATCCGCCGATCGAGCCGTCGTCGGACGAGAAGTCGAACGACCACGATTCGCACCAGCGGATCTGTTTCCCCGGTTCGTGCCGGTTCTCGTCGACGCGGCCCACGGTCATGGGGAGACCTCGTCCGGTCCGGCGGCGTCGACGACGATCGACCCCGAGAGCCGGTCGTGCACCCCGCGGCCTGACGGCGCGAACACGGTGGTGACCGTGATGGCGGCGGGCAGCACCCATCCCAACACGGGGATCGCGACCCACGCATGCAGGAGGAGTCCCCGGAACACCGACCGGATCACACCCGGTGGTCCACCGGTGTCGACGTCGACGCAGCGCAGACCCAACATGACCTTCCCGGGCGTGCGACCCCAGAGCGCCGTCGGCACGATCTCGAGCGCCACGATGACCAGTGCGGTGATGACCGCGAGTCGCGTTCCCTCGGGAGTCACCGCTTCCAGTGGGCGTCGGGCGAGCACGTCGCCCCCGAGGAGTCGTCCGTCGATCTCGATGGCGGCGAACGCCAGCACCCAGCCGGCGACCACGAGGTCGACGACCCGGCCGCCGAGGCGGCGCGCTCGCGGTGCCGGATCGAGTGAGGCGGCGACTGGCATCGGCCCCAGGCTGGACCGTGGCCCCGGTGTGCGTCCAGCCACGACCGCCGTGTCACCATGCACGACGTGGACTTCCTGTCGGACGAATGGCTCGCCGCCCTCGACACTGCAGCGCGGAACCGAGCGGCGCCCGAGGACGACCCGCTCGTGTCCGTGTCCATGACGATCGATCACGTCATCGTCGACGGGCCGCACTGGCGGCTGACGATCGACGACGGCGCACTGTCGGTGACGCCGGCGCCCGAGGGGGAGCCGGACGTCCGGCTCACCAGCGATCGGGAGACGGCCGCGGCCATCGCCTCCGGTCGCCGGGCAGCGCTCGATGCGTTCATCTCCGGCGACCTCCGGCTCGGCGGCGACGTCCGACGTCTCATCGACGAGCGAGCAGCGCTCGAGGCGATGGGCGACGTGTTCGCCACGGTTCGCGCCGACACCGACTACGCCCCGCGCTCGGCGAGATAGGAACGGGCCTCGGCCGCCGTCATGCCGTGGTCCGCGACCAGACCCGCCACGATGACCTCCACATAAGCCGGCCCCGGACGCGTCGGGGACGGCAGCGGTTGCTCGCCGGTGGTGAAGGTGAATGCGAGGCGGCTGTCGGGCGAGTCGACGGCGACGACCCGCCCGTAGCGACCGGCGGCCACGATCCGTGTCGAGCCGACATCGTCCGGGAGCGCGACATCGTCGAGCGACCCGATCGACACGCCGTTCTCCATCGCCAGGACGTCGAGGAACTGCGACCGGTCGAGGAGCCACGCGGTGGCCCGGGTGTCCGCGTCGGCGACCATCGCCGGATCGACGAAGGCGGGACCACCGCCCCACCGCCGGGAGTGGTCGGCGAAGAACAGCCGGTGCCGCAGAGCGGTCGGTCGCCGGATGGTCGATCGCACCCTGGCGCGGCACCCGTCGAGGTACTCCTGGAACCGGACGGTCGACAGGTTCGAGCCGTAGGCCACGTACCAGAGACCGTCCGGGCGATCGAGGTCGTGGTCCACCGTCCCATCCTCGCCGGTGGAGCGATGTCGATGGCACCTATCGTCGCGGTGTGCCCGAGATCCCCGAGGTCCACGCCCACGCCGAGCGACTCGACGACGCGTTCCGCGGGGCGACGCTGCACGACTTCCGCCCGTTGAACTTCACGGCGCTCAAGACGTTCGACCCCGACCCCGCGGTCACGCACGGCGAACCGCTCGACGGCGTCGGGCGGCGCGGGAAAGCACTGCTCCTGCAATTCCCGTCGGCGACCCACGTGGTCCACCTCATGCAGGGCGGGCGACTCAAGCCCGACGACAAACAAGCCGCCAAGCCTCGCAACGGTCAAGCACGCTGGCGCTTCGAGGACGGGCGCGCACTGCTCCTCACCGAGGCCGGCACCGAACGCAAGGCGGGCGTGTGGGTCGTCGCCGGCGACCCCGACCACCACGAGCCCCTTTCACACCTCGGGCCGGAGGCGACCGCCGTGGACCCGGAGGCGATGGCGGGGCTCCTGGCGGCCGAGAACACCCGCATCCACGGGTTCCTCCGCGATCAGCGACGGATCGCAGGTCTGGGCCGCCGGCTGGCCAACGAGGTGTGCCACCGAGCGGGCCTCTCGCCGTTCGCCATGACCGGCACCCTCGGCGCCGACGAGATCGAGCGCCTCGTCGACGCGATCCGCACCTGCGTCGACGAGGGCTTGGCGTTCGAACGCGCCCGGACCGAGATGTCGTCATCCAAGCAACGCCCCGGTTCCGTACACCACCAGACCGGCGAGCCATGCCCGATCTGCGACGACGAGGTACGTGAAGTCGCGTACAACCGTTACACCGTCCACTACTGCGCCACTTGTCAGACCGCAGGCCGGGTCCTCGCCGACAACACGACCTCGAAGTTCCTGAAATAGGCCCAACGCGTCATCCGGGCGGGGAGGAGGCCGGAAGTACCATGCACAGTGGCCACCGCCTCGGGGAATGACATGACCGACTCGCACGATCACGGGCTTTCGCAAGGAACATCGTCCGATGTTCCCGACGAACGACGCCTCGACCTGATCGCTCGTGGATCCCAGGACGGCATGTGGGAACTGGATCTCGCGACCGGCGCGGTGTTCGTCTCGGAACGGTGGTGCGAGATCACCGGCGTCACCGACCCACCGAGGGACCTGAACGGATGGCTACAGATCGTCCACCGCGAGGACCGCGACCTCGTACGTGAAGCGGCGGCGGCACACATCGCGGGCACGACCGGCCATCTCGAGGTCGAGATCCGGCTGGCTCCCGAACGCGGGGCGGCCCGGTGGGTCATCCTCCGCGGGCTCGCCGACGGCGCCGACGAGACACGGCGTGTGGCCGGGTCCATCACCGACACCACCGCGGCGCACCACGTCGAGATGAGCCTGCGTCATCAGGCGCTCCACGACCCGCTCACCGGTCTCCCGAACCGGACCTTCCTCACGGAGGACCTGAACCGGCACCATGCGATCGAACGCCGGAACCCGGATGCACGGATCGCGCTCCTGTTCCTCGACCTCGTCGGCTTCAAGTCCATCAACGACCATTTCGGGCACGCCGCCGGCGACGAGATCCTCCGCGTGGTCGGTCGACGCCTTCGCTTCGCCACGCGTCCCGAGGACCTGCCGGCCCGGTTGGGCGGCGACGAGTTCGTCGTGGTGATGCCCGGCCTCGCCGACGACGGCGCTGCGCTCCAGGTCGCGGAACGGATCGTCGCCGTGCTCGCGAGGCCGATCTCGGTGCACGACGTCGATCACCGGATCGTGGCCAGCGCCGGACTGGTGATGACCAGCGACGACCGGTGGTCCCCCGAGTCGCTGATCCGCGAGGCGGACACCGCGATGTACCGGGCAAAACGACGGGGCTCGCAACAGGTCGAGGTCCAGGTGCTCGCCCACAGCGCCAAGACGAGCGAAGGCTCCGACAACCGCTCCCTCGCGACCGCGGCGGACGAGGGGCGTCTCCTCCTCCACTACCAGCCGATCCTCGTTCCCGAGGGCCCACGGGTCGTGGGTTACGAGGCGCTGCTGCGGTGGCGTCGGCCGGGCCGCGGCGTCGTCTCTGCGTTCCGCGACGGCGGTCTGATCCAACCCGACCTGGAGCGATTCCTGAGCCGCTGGTCGCTCGACCGGGCCATCGACGAAGCGGTGAAGGCGATCGAGAACGGCATCGACATCCCGTTCCTCGCGATGAACATCAACCGCAGCCACCTGGTCGACCCGAGCCTCGCCCCGAGCCTCGAACACAAGCTCGCCACGACCGACCTCGACCCGGATCAGCTCCGGCTCGAGATTCGCTCCGACGCGCTCGACGGCCTCGACGCCTCGGTGCTCGAGCCGCTCCGTCGACTCGGTATCCGCTTCCACCTCGACGGATTCGGAATCGGGGACACATCGCTGCGGCGCATGCTCGACATCGCTCCCGTTGCGGTCAAGATCGACCCGGCGATCACCGCATCCATGCTCGACGACATCGACTCGCTTCGCCTGGTCCGCTCGATCTGCGCGGCCGCCAACGCAGCCGACATCCTGGTGATCGCTGGTGGGGTCGAGCTCCCTGCGGCAGTCGACGCTGCCCGGCAGGCCGGTTGCACGATGGTGCAGGGCACGTACTTCAGTGCGCCGAGTTCCGCCAGCTCCGCCTTTCGCGGGGATCAGGCGGTGCGCATCGCATCCGGCGTGTCCCGCGGGCTCCTCTGACGCTCAGGACTTGGGACGGGGCAGTGGGAGACCGAGATCGCCGAGCAGCCCTTCGAGGTGCTCGGCCGCCCGGCACGCGACCTTCCCGAGCCGATCCACGATGAAGTCGCGATCCTCGGCTCGGAGCCGCTCGAGCAACTCGGCGTAGCCCCGGATGCTCGCCAGCGAGTTGACCAGGTCGTGCAGCCGTGCCTCTGACTCTTCCACGACGACCTCGCCGTAACGGCGACGGGCGCCGACCTCGCGTTGGACCGCGACCCACCACGAACCGGAGTCGTCGTCGATCCGGCGGATCCATGAGTCGCAGGCCACGCTTCCGCCGTCGGCACGTCGCAGCGTCAGCTGGCCGCTCCACTCGGGTCGGTCAGCCATCAGCGCTTGCAACGCGCCGACGGGATCGTCGTTCGGGGGATCGGCGAGGAGCGCTATTGACGCACCCTCGAGGATCCACGCCTCGTG
>JAPKDO010000239.1 GCA_028822535.1 Acidimicrobiales bacterium | reverse complement strand
GCGCGAGGGCGGCGACCTCGCGCAGCTCGGCTACGTGTCCGGAATCGCCGACGACAACGAACGGCTCGGACCCCTGATCGCTCGCATGTTCGAGCTGTCCGAGCAGGGGTGCGCCGCAGCGCGACCGTTCCTCGACTTCGCCTCGGCCTGGATCGCGATGGGCGCTGCCGACCCACACGAACAGTTGGCGGCCGCGCAGCGGATCGACGACGTAGAGATCCCCGAGTCGTGGCGGCTCGTCCGGCGATGGCTGCTCGCGTCGGCGCTGCTCGCACTCGGCCGACCCGACGAGGCGTCGGGGCTCTTGCCCGAGGATCTCGCCGCCGCAGGATTCCCGGTCCCCGGGGCGCTCTCGATCGGGGACCAACTCGACTGGCTCTGCGGTCGGCCGGAGCAGGTCGTGGCGCGTGGTCCGGCGGCCCTCGGCGCCGAGTTCGGGGCGCGCGATCGGTACGTGGCCGGCGTCTGGGGCGGGGTCGCGTACAGCTTCGCCGGCCGATCCCATGACGCGGTCCGTGCGCTGCGCATCGCCCGCGAGAGTCTCGGTCACGACATCGAACCGTTCTGGGAACAGCAGCTGCGCGCGGTGGAGGCGCTCCCGGCCCTGGCGCGAGGCGACGAAGCGCACGTCGCCGAGGTGCTCCGCGACGTCCTCGTGTCCGCCGGAGACCTCGACGACGCAACGGTGCACATGTTGAGCCGATGGTGCGCGCTTCCCTATGTCCTGGTTCCCGAGTCCCGCCCTCGGTGGGATCAGCGATCACTCGGCCCGTGCTTCGCGGTTGCCCGAGACCTCGCGGCGACGCTCGTCGCGTACCGGGAGCACGGTGACCTCGCCCCCGCGCGGCTCCTGCGCTGGCCCGAGCCCGGACTCGTTGCCGCGTCGCTCCCGGTGGCGTGGATGGTCGAACTCGGGTTGATCGGCGAACTGGCCGGGGCGCCGAGCGCGCGGGCGGTCACGGCGTGGGCGTGTGGCCACTGGGGCGCTCCCGCACGCGAGGCGCTGCGTGGGTTCGCGCGGGGAGACCGCGGACTGGCCGCCACCGCCCGGGCCGTGCTCGCCGAGACGCCGATGCCGCCGCGTGCCCCGGTGACGATCGAGGTGCTGGGACCGATGCGGCTGCTGCACGGCGGCCACGTCAGCACCCACCCCGACTGGCGCCGGACGCGAGTCCGAGCGCTGCTGCTCCACCTCATTCTCGACGGCCCAGCCACGAGAGAGCGGATCGCCGCCTCGCTCTGGCCGGACTTCGATTCGGCCAAGGCCGACAAGAACCTCCGCTCGACCTTGTCGTATCTGCACCAGGCCCTCGAACCGATGCGGTTGGCGCATGACGCCCCGTGGTTCGTTCGCGACGACGGCACGACGTTGTCACTGCATGCAAGCGCCTCCGTCGACGTGTGGGACTTCGATCGATGGATCGACGAGGCGACCGGACTCGAGGCCGAGGGCCGTCCGCTCGAGGCGCTGGACCGATACTTCGATGCTGTCGCCCTGTGGCGTGGCGATGTCGCCGAAGGCGACAACGACCACGTGTGGGCCGACCACGAGACCACGCGCCTGCGGAGCCGCATGGTGCGGGCCGCGACGCGTTGTGCGGAGTTGTTGACGGCGTCGGGACGAGCGGACGAGAGCCTCGACGTCGCGCACCGTGCACTCGGCGTCGATCCGTGGTTCGCGCGGGCGCACGTGTCCTTGATCCGCGCCTATGTGCAGATGGGCGATCGGTCCTCGGCACGAGCGATGGCCGAGCGGGCGAGGGAAACGCTGGGTGACATCGGCGTGGACCTCGATCTCTCGGGGATCGACCTCGTGGAGTAGTCGCTCGGGGTACCGGCTCGTCGGAGTCCCGGCTCGTCGGGGAGGGGGTCGGCCGACGTCGGTTCAGGCGAGGTCGCCGAAGCGAGCCGGGTCGATGCCGCGGGATGCGACGATTCCGGAGACGAGTTCCAACCGTTGCGCTGCCGAGCCGCGGTGCGCCCGCACGACCGTCGACGCCCAACGGTCGATGTCGGACACGGTTTCCGGGTCGACGATGCGGCCGGTGACGTCGGACTTCGTTCGTGGGGCGCCGATGCCGAGCTCGGCGACGACCAACGCACCGTGCCAACTCAGCGTCCGGACCAACTGGTCGAGCGCGTGCTCACCGCCGGTCGTGCCCGCGGACAGCACGCCCACCAGGCGGTGGTGGAGCGATCCGGAGCCCACGAGCCAATCGAGGGCGTTCTTCATCCCACCCGCGAGCCCTCCGGCGTACTCGGGTGCGGCGAGCAGGACGGCGTCGCAATGTTCGGTGCTCGTCCGGAACTCGGCGACCGGTGCCGGTGGGTCGTCGACCTGCTCCGGGCGGAACACGGGAATCGAGTCGACCGGGGGCGCGTCGACGAGGTCGACACCGTGACCCGACAGGTGGGCGACCGCGACGTCGAGCGCAGCCCGATTCGCCGATCGCTTCCCGGTGCTCCCACAGACGACGGTGATCCTCATGACGTCCCTCCGATCTCGCCACCAGGGGCCGGAGGAACCTACCGCTCGTCCGACGGAAGCCGTACGACCGGCGGGTTCCTTCTGCATGCGGCGGCGATCGGGTAGCGACGAACGGAGACCGACCACGAGGGAAGGACGTCCGATGGCAGAGCACGCGCAGCGCAACGAGGTCGAGGAACGCCTCGACGGATGGTTCGGTGCCGACCACCCGCGCCGGTACGCCTCGTCCGACGATCCCACCACCGATCCGAACGAACTCCGAGCGGAGCAGTTCCGAGAGGCCGACGAGATGGCCGCTGGCCCGGGTGTCCCGGTGATGACCGGGCCCATGGCGAAGGGGATGGCCCTCGGAACGCTCGTCGGCGGCGCACTCGGCGCGCTCGTGCTCGCCCCGTTCGCGCTCCTCCCGATCCTGTTCTCGTCGGTCGCCGTCCGGCTGATCGTGTTCGTCGGGGTCGGCGCGTTCGGCGGCGCGGTCGCCGGGGCGTCGTACTTCGGTGGTCGCGTGCCCGAGCTCAGCGGGGAGTCCCTCGATGCCGACAACCGTCCCTCCGCCGGCAGCTCGCTCCGCGATCCCGACACCGACGATCGCGGACGTTGAGCAATCGGTCGGGCGTCGCCGGCCGCGGGTCCTGAGGTCGCGTGCATGTCAGACGGCCGCGGCGGGAACGGAGTGGTCATGGCGCCGACACCTGAATGGTCCGACGAGGTCCCCGAAGCGGACGCCCTCGAGCAGTCCCGTGGTCTGGTCGACGACGAGGACACCGGCCACGACCCCGACGACCCGTCGTTCGAGGTCCCCGACGCCGACGCGTACGAACAGCGACAGCGCCTCGAACCCGTCGACGAGGCCTCCGACCGAGCGAACGCCGGCTCCGGCTCCAAAACGACCACAGGCCAGCAACCGGAATGGCCGCTGACCTGAGGTTCTCGATGGTGGTCGGGACCGGCGTCGATCCGGTGACCTACCGCTTTTCAGGCGGTCGCTCTGCCAACTGAGCTACCCGACCAGATTGTTCTGCTTGGCGGTCCCGACGGGATTTGAACCCGCGACCTCCGGCGTGACAGGCCGGCGTGCACTCCAAACTGCACCACGGGACCAGAACTGACTGACATGTGCACCCCCAACGGGATTCGAACCCGTGTTACCTGCGTGAAAGGCAGGCGTCCTAGGCCGCTGGACGATGGGGGCTCTTCCCCGTTGTGGGTTCGACAAACCTAGCAACCGTTGCGTGGGCGGAGAAACTGCGATCGCTCAGTCGCCGTCGGCGCTGTCGGCGAACAGCCACTCAGCGCCCTCGGGGGTGTCCCGAACCTCGACGCCGGCGGCCGCCAGGCGATCCCTCAGCGCGTCGGCGAGGTCGTACTGGGCGGCGGTCCGAGCGGCGACACGCGCATCCAGTACAGCGTCGACGAAGGGCCCGACGACGGACCGTGGATCCCGCACGCCGACGTCGGCCAGTTCGCCGAGCCGGACGACCATCCGCCGCAGCGCGTTGCGGGCCCGGTCCCGTTGGTCGGACTGGAGCGTGTCGGCCGACCAGTCGACGAGCGCCTGTTCGAGTTCGAGCACCGCAGCGACCGCCCCATCGGCGTCCCGGTCCGCGATCGCGGCGTCGAATGTCGCGACCAACTGTTCCGTGTCCGCCCCCAAGCCGACCCCGTCGACCGCCCCCCGGTCGTTCTGGTGGCGCGATTCGCCACCTGGAGTACCGATATGCCCTCCAGAAGCGTGATCTGGCGGGTCGGAGACGGGGAAACCGTGACGTGTGGGGTGGAGGTCGCGGAGCGGGATCGTGGTCCCGGACTCCAGGACTGAGGACGCTCCGGACGCCCGCAGGGTGACGGTGCCGTTGCCCTCGATCGTCGCGGTCTCCGCGTCGAGGTCGATGACGAGCGCCGTGTGTTCGTCGACGCCGAGCACCCATGCGCCGTCGGGCAGGTCGGGTTCGATCGCCGACAGTCGTCGTTCGCCCAGGTAGCAGAACCGGGTGTCGTGATGGCCGCCCTCGGCGTTGTCGTAGTGGGGGATGAGCGCGACGTGCAGGCCGATCTCGGACAGCAGATCGAGTCCGTCGACCCACCACGGAGCGAAGCCGGCCTTGTAGATCTCGTACACGGGGACACTGGCGACACCGAGGGTCAGGGCGGCGGCCGAGGCGAACGTGATGGCGCCACCCGATCGGAGTTTGTCGGCGAGGAGGCCGGGCAGCGGCGTGTCCCGCCATTCGGCGAGCGCGTAGGTCGGGCTCCCCGGCCCGGTGAACACGTACGACGCGTCGGCGATCGCGGCGAGCGCTCGCTCCCGCCCGACCGGATCGGCCGAGCTACCCCGACGCCAGGTCGCGACCTCGATCGGGTTGCCGACCGAGGCGCGGAAGTACTCCTGGGCCTTCGCCGAGATGTCGTCGGCGTTCTCCTGGAAGCCGTAGGGCGTGTCGAGCAGCACAGCGTCGCCGGGGCCGGTGGCGCCGACCATCTCCATGATCCGCCGATGGGTCTTGATCATCGTCGGAGCGGTCTCGCCGGATCCCATGATCGTGAGCACGCGTGCCATCAGACGACCTCACGGTCCTGGATTGGCGCGAGCGTCCGCAGCAGCGTCGCGACCTGGTCGGGGTGTTGGGCGTGGAGGTCGTGGTCGCCGTCGATCCACTCGACCCGCCCGGCGCCGAGCGAGGAGATGGCCTCGTCGAGTGCCGCCCGCTTCGTCGCCATCCACTCGTCCGATCCGCGGCCACCGGCTGGGATGAAGAGCACGGGATCCTGGATCGCTCCGAATCGTTCGGCCGGTCGATGGTCCCACAGACCGCGGAGCACGAGGAGGTGCCGGGCGAGGGTGAGCCACGGCGCCACCGTCCCGTCGGCCCGGACCTCGAAGCACGCCATCGTCCCGGCGATCCCGGACTCGGGCCAGTCGGGGTGGGCGGTGCGCAGCCGCTGTTCCATGTCGTCCACCGGCGTCCCGGCGAGCGGTGGCGGGCGGAGTGCCGAGGCGCAGTCGTCCCAGTCCGGGAACTGTGACTTCAGGTCGATCGTTCCGCCGTCGACGCAGCCGATGGCGGCGGCCACGCCCGGGAACCGTGCGGCGAACTCGATCGCCACATTCGCTCCCCACGACTGTCCGACGACGACCGGTCGAGCGAGTCGGAGCGTGTCGAGCAACGTGCGCAGGTCATCGGCGACGGTCGTGAGGTCGTACCCCTCGTCGGGCTTCGATGACCGGCCGTGGCCGCGCTGGTCGACGGCAACGACCCGGTGGCCGGAGCGGGCGAGCTCGATGGCGACGCCGTCCCAGAGGCGAGCGTTCGATGCCAGGCCGTGGACCAGCACGAATGGGCGGCGGCCGCCGTCCCACTCCCGGACCTCGAGGTCCACGTCGGCCGCGACCGTGACGCGTGGCGTGCGGTCGGGCTCGATCATCGAGTCGAGCCTACGAGGGATCATGGCGGCGAGGCCCCGCTCGAGCCGGCGAGGTGTGGTCGGAAATCGTGCTGTCGGCTGGGTTTCCGAC
>JAPKDO010000238.1 GCA_028822535.1 Acidimicrobiales bacterium | reverse complement strand
CGGCATCGAGATCGCTCCGGACGGACGGCTCCAGGTGACCGGTGAACTCGATGCCGCGCAGTCCCCACGCACCCTGCGAGAGCATTCCTTCGCGTGCGTCGAGCCGTGGCAGCGAGGGCGCTGCGGGCAGATCGGGGCATGCCGCGAGGGCCACGGCGACGCCCGCGTCGACCTGACGATGCGGGAGACTGCCGATGGCGGACGCCGTCCCGACGCGAAGATTGACCGCCTTCACGCCTGGAATCCGAACTCTGAGGACGGGTGCGCGGCACCACTGGAACCACGCCCCCCTTGCGTCTCCATGCACACTGGAATAGCGAGCGGAAGGGCCCACGGGCAAATCTGGAGGTCTCATGGCCGATGCTCCGACCACCACACCGACCACCACATCGACTGGCTCCCGGGCGAACTCGATGCCTGATCTCCTCCGATCGGCATGGCCGCTACGCGTCGTGTGGCTGGTCGTTCCGGTCGTCGCCGGACCTGCGCTGGCCGATGCGCTCGCCGACCGCACCCGTTCGGTCCAAGTCGTCGCGTCGCTGCTGGCGTGGTCGGGGTGGGTCGTCGGACTGGGAGCACTCGCCGTCCTGCGCTCGTCCACCCTGACCGTGACCCGCACGGTGATCCCGGGTGCGCTGGCCGTCTCGGCCTGGGCTGCGGTCGGAGCAGACCGACCGCTGTGGGCCGCCGCGGGCGTCGGGATCGGCGCTGTCGCGCTGCTGCTGGTGGCCGCTCCCGGCCTCAGCGACTCGTTCGTCGACGGTTCGAGCTACGGCACCGAACGGCGGGTCGCGCTGAAGGTACCGGTCGCCCTGCTCGTGCTGCCCGTTCCGGTCTCGTGGGCGGCGGTCGCTGCCGGCGCGGTGACCGGGCCGCTGCTGCTGGCCGCGTCGCAGTGGATCCTGGGCGCCGTCGCCTGTGTCGCCGGTTGTGGCCTCGTGTACCTGGGCGCGCGCCAACTGCACCTGTTGAGCCGCCGGTGGATCGTCTTCGTGCCGGCCGGTCTCGTCGTCCACGACCCGTTCTCACTGACCGACCCCATCTTGTTCCCTCGGGCGTCGGTCCTCCGTGTCGGGCCAGCGACCGAGTCGGCCGGGTCCGCGACAGACGTCGTGGACTCGACGGGGCGAGCGCTGGGGCTCGTGCTCGAGGTACGCAGCGACGACCCGATCAAGGTCGGTGTCCGATCCGGACGCTCGATCGAGGAACGAGACGGCGTGCACGCGCTGTTGGTGACGCCCACCCAGCCGGCCGCGACGCTCGACATCGCACGATCGAAACGCCTGCCCGTCGGCTGACCGAGTTCCTCCTCGTTCACCCGAGTCGTTCCGTCACCAGATCAGTTCACTGACGGGTCCTCGGGAAACGGCGCGAGGCGACGGAGCGGGCCGTCCTGGCGTGCGAGGACCCGACGCCACAAGACGTCGGCCGACTCGGCGAAGATGTCGTCGGCCACAGCGTCGAGCACGAACCAGCCGTCCATCGCCATCTCGGCCTCGAGTTGCCCGGCACTCCACCCCGAGTAGCCGGCGAAGACCCGCAAGCCGGTCACGCCCGCTGGCGCGTCGGTCGGGTCTCCGTTGAGGTCGACCACGCCCACGCCCACGCCGTCGCCGAGCGAGGTCCACAGCGGCGAGTCCTCACCGTCGTCGCACCGCCCCAGACAGATGGCCGCGTCGGGCGAGACGGGTCCACCGGTGAAGACGATCTTGGGGTCGCTCACGTACGGCGACCAGGTCGGTACCACGGCGTGCACGGGCGTGTCCGACGGCCGGTTCAACACGACCCCGAGCGATCCTTCCTCGCTGTGTTCGATCAGGTAGATGACCGAACGGTGGAAGTTCGGATCGGCGAGCGTCGGCTCGGCGACGAGCAGCCGCCCCCGGAGACTCGTCGAAGAGCTCATGGTCGGGAGTCTGGCACTCAGGTCGACGGTGCGATGTCCAACCCGAATGCCGACCGGAACCGCTCGAAGTACTCCTCGTCGGACCCCGCGGCGCCGAGGGCGACCCAGTCGGCGTCGCTCACCCCGTCCCGGCCAGAGCCGAGCTCCTCGCCGCCGTAGGCGCACACGTAGCGGAGGCGATCGGAGGGGTCGTCGATCGCGCCAGCGATGGTCTGGGCCACGACATCTGCCCCCACACCGGCTTCGATGCCGGCCATGTAGAAGGCGAACATCCGCCGGTACGCATCCGCGTAGGGGGAGCCTTCGTTGAGGTCGGTGTGCTTGGCCAACAAGGCCGTCCGGGTCACACCCGGCTCGATCATCCGGACCTTGATGTTCCAGGGAGCGAGTTCCTGCGCGAGGTTCTCGCTCAGGCACTCGACCGCCCACTTCGAAGACGCGTAGATGACCTGGGCGAGCGCGGCGAGGCGCCCGGCGATCGACGAGATGTTCACGATCGTGCCGGTGCGGCGCTCGCGCATCGTCGGCAACACGGCCTGCGTGCAGCGGACGATGCCGAAGTAGTTGACGTCGAAGACGTCTTTGGCCGCCTCGATGTCGACCTCTTCGAGGACAGCGTTCATCCCGACGCCCGCGTTGTTGATCAGTACGTCGACGTGACCTTCGGCGTGGAGGATCTGCTCCATGCCACTCGCGACCGAGTCGTCGTCTGCCACGTCGAGCGCGACCGTGTTGACGATCGCTCCCACGTCGGCAGCCTTGGCCAGGAGCTTGTCGCCCTTGGCGAGGTCGCGCATCGTGCCGTACACGGTGTGGCCGGCGGCCGCGAGGTGGACCGCAGCGGCACGCCCGATGCCAGAGTTCGCTCCGGTGACGACGACGACCTTTGCTGCAGCTGCGCTCATGACCGGAAGTCTGACACCCCTAGGGTCGGGGCGTGCTCGACGACGGGACCTACGACGCCTTGGTGTTCGACGCCGACGATGCCGACGGCGGGGTCACGGTCGAACTCACGATCCTGAGCGGTGAACACAAGGGAGCGGTGGTGTCGGTGAGCACCGACTCGTGGCCCGGCGACCCGATCGAACTGCTCGGCATCCCAGCGACGATCACCGTTTCCGACGGGAGGCCGTCGGTCAGCTTCGAGCCGTAGGTCCGACCGCTTCGCGTAGACGGCTGGCGACGTCGGCGGCGTGTGCCTCGTCGTCGTACGCGGTCCTCGGCCAGAAGAAGCCGCGGAGTCCGTCGCCCTTCGTGCGCGGCACGACGTGGACGTGGAGGTGCGGCACGCTCTGACTGACGGTGTTGTTCATGGCGACGAAGCTGCCCTGCGCGCCGAGTGCGGCGGGCATCGCCGCCGACAGCAACCGGGCCCGCTCGAACAGCGGCCCCACCTGGTCGACCGGGAGATCGGCGAGGGTCACGACGTGTGACCGTGGCACCAGCAGCACATGCCCGGGGAAGAGCGGGCGGACATCGAGGAACCCGACGGCGACGTCGTCATCCCACACCAGGTGGGCTGGCGCCTCACCGGCGACGATCTGGCAGAACACACAGGCCACGTCCGCATGGTGGCCCATGGCGAGGGGGATCCGCGCGTCGGAAGCGCGCGGGGACCATCATCGTTGGGCAGTGCTCGACCGTGCGCAGGTTCGACAGGACGAAACGCTCCCCAGGACGTTCTCCTCTCGGGCCCCGCATCGTTCCATGCAGAACCAGATGGAGGCGGAATGACCCCGGACCCGACCCTCGTAGCCGACGCGCCCGTGACCCCGGCCACGACCGCGACGCCGACCCGGACGCAGGTGGTGCTCGACACCTCTGCGCTCGTGGCCGACTCCGAGGGGGTGTTCGACGCCTACCCCGACGATGACCTCATCGTTCCCCTGACGGTGATCGAGGAACTCGACGGACTGAAGAAGCGGCTCGATTCGGTCGGCGCCTCGGCGCGCGATGTCTTGCGCCGGATCGAGAAGGTGCGTGTCGATGCCGGCGGGGATCTCGAGACCCGCCAGCCGCTGCCGAGCGGGTCGACGCTTCGCGTCGCCCTCAACGGCGTCCAGACCTCGTTGCTCGTCGAGCACGGACTCGACCCCGCCAAGCCCGACAACCGCATCATCGGTACGGCGTTGGGCCAGCGACTCGACGAGGGGCCCCATGTCCGTCTCGTCTCCAACGACACCGGCATGCGGGTCAAGGCGGCGACCTTCGGCCTCGACGCAGTCGAACACGATCCGCTCGACGTCCGCCACTGGGGCGACGACGACCGAGGCTGGCGCGAATTCGACGTCGAACCCGCGGTCGTGGACGCCCTGTACTCGGGGAACGACGAGCCGGCGGGCGCCGTCGAGGTCTGCGACGCGCTCCGGGTGAACGAGTTCGGCGTCCTGCACGCCGGCAGCCAGTCGGCGCTGGTTCGGCGTCACTCCGACGGGCTCGCGCTCCTCCCGAACGATCACCACGCCTGGGACCTGCGGCCCCGCAACAAGGAACAGCGCTTCGCCCTCGACCTCCTGCTCGACGACGACATCAAGGTCGTCGCGCTCGACGGTCCGGCCGGAACGGGCAAGACGCTGACCGCCGTCGCCGCAGCGCTGCAGCAGGTCGTCGAAGAACGTCGCTACTCACGGATCTGTGTGTATCGGCCCGTCGTGCCGGTCGGGAAGGCGGAGGTCGGCTACCTCCCGGGCACGCTCGACGAGAAGCTCGACCCGTGGATGGCTGCGATCACCGATGCGGTCTACGCGCTGACAGGGACCGACCACGGCGGCGACCGCAGCCGCGAGAGCGCCACCGAGGTCCTCGAACAGATCCGGGCGCGCGGCCAACTCACGATGGAGTCGGTCACGCACCTCCGCGGCCGGACGCTGCATTCGAGCTTCGTCATCATCGACGAGTCGATGAATCTGTCACCGCAGGTCGGCAAGACGATCCTGACCCGGATCGCCGCCGACTCGAAGGTCGTCTTCACCGGAGACACCAGCCAGATCGACGCGGCGTTCCTGTCCGAGCAGACCAATGCCCTCACTGCGTTGGTCACGGCGTTCGCCGGCCAGGACTGCTTCGGCCACGTGCGTCTGCTGCGGGGCGAGCGATCGCCGCTGGCCGAGTTGGCCGCACGATTGCTCTGAGCAACGGCCCGACCGCCGGTCGACACCCGGCCATCCGACCTCGCGACCGCCGCGGTTCGTAGCATCACCGACATTGAGTGAGGTGAACCCCGAACCCGACGAGGACCGTCTGCGCATCCCCACCCCGGAGGAAGCTGCGGACTATCACCCCGCGCAGGACCTCTCCATCGCGTTCCTCGACGCCGTCTCGGAGGCCACACTCGGTCGGCCGCTCCGGCCTCGTCTCAAGATCACGCCGGCGGGGATGCTCCGCGGTGAGATCGATCTGCTCAAGGTCGAACTGCCCGCGTACGCGATCGCCGGGCTCGTCATCGATCGATTCATCATCCGCGCCGAACACGTCCGCATCGTGCCCGGCCTCCCACCGGTCCTGACGGCGGGTCCGGTCGGGATCCGTGGCGTCGTCTCCCAGGCGAACGTCGACCGTTGGACCAAGGACCGTGGCCTCCCGATCCGCATGCGGTTGACCGACGAGGGCGTCTTGACCACCGCCGGGCTCGGTGGCTTCCGGATGACCGAGATCCTGACGATCCCCGACGTCAGCGGCGGATTCCTCCGCCTCCGTCCGCAACGAGCCTCGCTGCTCGGGGTGCCCACGCCGATGGTCCGCTTCCTACGCGGCTACCTCCCGCTGCCACCGCTTCCGCGCAGCGCCGTGCTCGAGTCCGTGGACCCTGCCGACGGCGAGCTCGCCCTCACGCTCCGGATCGACGAGTTCCGTCAACCGCTCACCCCGGACGTCACGAAGCGACTTCGCCAGCTCCTGCGACTTCCGCTACCCGGGCTCTGACCGGACGATCCACCGCAGCGAGCGGCCGACTCCCTACGATCTGTTCACGGGTAGACGACCAGGGGGCGACACGTGCGACGGACGCCGATCTACGGGCTCGACATCGAAACTGACACCACGGTCGACGGACTCGACCCGACGGTGTCGAGCATCGTCGCCGTCGCGCTGTCGACGCAGGTCGACGAGATGTTCGAGGGGCCCGAGGACGAGATCCTCTG
>JAPKDO010000237.1 GCA_028822535.1 Acidimicrobiales bacterium | reverse complement strand
GCAGCGCCCTCGCCGCCACGGCTCGACGCACGCGAAGGCCGGCCCCCGCAGGGTGCGTGGGGACTGCGCGGCATCGAGATCGCTCCGGACGGACGGCTCCAGGTGACCGGTGAACTCGACCCCGGCGATCCCTTCGGTCCCAGCGGCCCCGGCATCAACGGCCCGGCCTTCACCGGCCTGCGTGCGTTCCTCGATGCCACCCGTCACCGCACCGCCCCCATCAAACTCCAACTCACCGGCCCGGTAACCCTGGCGCTCGGGCTGATCGAGGCCGGCGTTCACGCCGACCGAGCCTTTGCAACGGCGTCCGCGGCCGTGCGTCAGCGCGCGGTCGCCATGCTCGACGAAGCGACCAGCGTCGCCCCGCTGGCGAGCAAGGTCGTCTTCGTCGACGAACCCGGCCTCGTCGCGCTGTCCCATCGCGGATTCCCGATCGCGCCCGACCACGCGATCGATCTGGTCTCGAGCACGCTCGCGGCGATCGAGCCCTACGCGGTCACCGGACTCCATTGCTGCGGTGACACCGACTGGCGCCTCGCGCTCGCCGCCGGCCCCCAGATCGTCTCGATGCCCACCGGCGGTACGGTCGTCGACCACGCCGGCGCACTCGGCGTGCACCTCGACCGTGGCGGCTGGGTGGCCTGGGGTGCCGTGCCGACCAACCGGCCCGTCGGCGCCGACCCCGCACTGTTGTGGCGGGCGCTCTCCGACACCTGGTGTGAGCTCGTGCAACGAGGCTGTGACGGCCTCCGACTGCGAGACCAGGCTCTCGTGACGCCGGAGTGCGGCCTCGCCAACCACGACACGATCCAGGCCGAGCATCTCCTCTCGCTGTCGGTCGATCTCGCCGAACGCGTCCGTCGCCAGTCCTTCGGTGTCCGCCTCGCCATCGGTGCCTGACCATCGCGGCAGTTCCCGTCGGTGGGGACGCGTAACTTCGTCCGGGTGAGCGAGGCACCGTCTGACACCACCCATCGGGTCGAACAGCTCCGCAACGAGCTCCTCGAGCACAACGAGCGGTACTACGTGGACGACGCGCCGATCATCGGCGACGCCGACTACGACGCGCTGGTCGCCGAACTGCGCTCGATCGAGGAGGAACACCCCGAACTCGATTCGCCCGATTCGCCCACGCACCGGGTCAGTGGCCGCCGGTCGGAGACCTTTGCGCCGGTCACACACTCGACCCCGCTGCTCAGTCTCGACAACGCATTCGACGCCGACGAGCTCCGGGCATGGGAGGACCGTCTCCAGCGGCGCCTCGGTGTCGCAGAGGGCGACGAGCGCATCGAGATCGGGCACGTGTGCGAACTCAAGATCGACGGTGTCGCCATCTCGCTGCGGTACGAGGACGGCGACCTCGTCCAGGGGGCGACCCGCGGCGACGGGAAGGTGGGGGAGGACGTGACCGCCAACGTGCGCACGATCGGACCGATCCCCACGACCCTGCCGAAGGGAGCGCCCCGCGTCCTCGAGGTGCGGGGCGAGGTCTACATGAGCTCCGCCGCGTTCGAATCGCTGAACGAACGGGCCGCCGCCGAAGGACACGCGCCCTACATCAACCCTCGCAACTCGGCCGCCGGGTCGCTGCGCCAGAAGGACCCCGCAGCGACCGCCGAGCGCGACCTGTCGATGTGGTGCTACCAGCTCGGCGAGGTCGAGGGCGGTCCGACGATGTCGAGGCACGAGGAGGCGTTCGATCTCCTCCGCGACCTCGGCTTCCCGGTCAACCCGGAGATCCGGGTCGTCGACACCATCGACGAGGTCATCGGGTTCTGTGACCACTGGGAGCAGCACCGCCACGACCTGCCCTACGAGATCGACGGAGCGGTGGCCAAGGTGTCGGACCTCGGACTACGCGACCAACTCGGGTTCACCTCCCGGGCGCCGCGCTGGGCGATCGCCTACAAGTTTCCGCCCGAGGAGCGCACGACGCAGCTGCTCGACATCCAGGTCTCGGTGGGCCGTACCGGCCGCACCACCCCGTACGCCGTGCTCGAACCCGTCTTCGTGGGCGGGGCCAACGTCGAACGGGCCACGCTGCACAACCAGGACCAGGTCGAGGCCAAGGACGTCCGCCCCGGCGACACCGTGATCGTGCGCCGAGCCGGCGACGTCATCCCCGAGGTGGTCGGCCCGGTGCTGGCGGCCCGGAAGCGGGGCCTGCGCAAGTGGCACTTCCCGACGACGTGCCCGTGCCCGCTCGAGGCGGACCTCGTCCGGCCCGAAGGCGAGTCCGACACTCGCTGCTTCCACCCCGAGTGCCCGTTCCAGCGCCAGGGGGCGATCGAGCACTACGCCGGCCGCGGCAGCATGGACATCGAGGGCCTCGGCGAGCGCAGCATCGCCCAGTTCCTCGACCTCGGGATCCTCACCGACATCGCCAGCATCTACGAGATCGACTTCGACCGCATCCTCGAACTCGAGGGCTACGGCCAGACGTCGATCGACAACCTCCGCAAGGCGATCGACGAGTCCAGGGACCGCCCGCTCGCCAACCTCCTGGTCGGTCTCAACGTCCGCCACCTCGGTCCGTCCGCGTCCGAGGCCCTCGCCGAACACTTCGGCCACCTCGACCGGATCATCGAGGCCACGACCTCCGACGAGGGCGTCGAAGCGCTCTCGGCCATCGACGGTGTCGGACCGA
Organism: Acidimicrobiales bacterium; assembly: GCA_028822535.1. Classification (GTDB taxonomy): domain Bacteria; phylum Actinomycetota; class Acidimicrobiia; order Acidimicrobiales; family Salinilacustritrichaceae; genus Salinilacustrithrix. The sequence continues at coordinate 3,434 of JAPKDO010000237.1, read as the reverse complement.
AGATCGCCGAGACGGTGTGCGCATGGTTCGCGCAGGAGCCGAACCGGGCAATGCTCGAACGGCTGCGCGCCGCCGGCCTGAACTTCGAGGGACCCGACAAGGCCGACGTCGCCCAGACGCTCGAGGGCATGTCGGTCGTCGTGACGGGGACGCTCGACAACTACAACCGGGACGAGGTCGAACACGCCATCAAGTCACGAGGCGGCAAGTCGCCCGGCAGCGTGTCGAAGAAGACCACTGCGGTCGTCGTGGGCGAAGGCCCGGGAGCGTCGAAGCTCACCAAGGCCGAGGAGAACGGGGTGCCGGTGTTGGACGAAGCCGCCTTCGAACGTCTCCTCGAGACCGGCGAGCTGCCCTGATGGCGCCCCGGATCAGGTGACGTCGAAGCACCAGCTCTCGACGCGCTCCGATGCCGCCCGCCCGCGGACCTGGTCCCAGATGGTGGCGCGTACGCACACGTTGCCGGAGGGCAGCCGTGCGATCGTCTTGCCGGGGCCAGGTTCGTAGATCAGTTGGTTCAAGCTGGTGAACTCGACCTCGTCGTCCGGCAGTGGGATGGCGTCACCCGAATCGGGTTGGAGCACCAGTTCGCCCCGCCAACCCGGTGCCAGGTCGAGTTCGATCGATTCCTGGGCGAAGGCTTCGGTGCCGCGGCCCGGCCGCAACCGCTCGACGCCGTTGCTGATGGTGCTCTGGGTCGCCGTCGGTTCTTGGCCCGACAGCGCGATCTCGTCGCCGCCGTCGGTGTCCGCCGAGAGCCCGGCGAACACGAATCCGCCGATGGCGACGAACAGGACGACGACGACGACGACCTTCGTGCGGAGCGGGTAGCTCAGATCGGGCTTGCGCGGCGTGGTCGGTTCGGTCATCGGATCTCCGGGGTGGGAAAGGCGTGGAGTGAGGACAGCACCAGGACGTAGACGGTGATGACGCAGGCCACGAGCACGAGGCGGAGCGTGAGGGACCACGCGGCGCCGATGGCGACGAGGATGCCGACGAGTTCGAAGAGCAGGAGGCCGAGGGCGCCGCCCGCCTGGAGTCGGCGCGCCGAGATGGCCAGGAAGATCTTCATCGCCACCAGTCCGCCCACGAGCGCTTTGCCGCCTGGTCCGTAGTCGTCGCGGGCGATCACGAAGGCGACTTCGGCGATCGTCTCGATCGTCACCAACACCAGCACGACGGTGAGCGCTGCCGGCGCCCGCGTGGTGGTGTCGGCGGTCTCCATCCCCGCAGTCTCGCAGCACGGGCCCGTGACACCACAGCACGGCCCGGGGAGGATTGCCCCTCCACCGCGGCTTCGTCGATGGGTCCTATCGTTGCTCCGTGGTCTCCACCCGCCTCTCCGATGAGGTCGGACGCGTCGTCAACGGCCGCTACCGACTCGTTGCGCCGCTCGGCGCGGGCTCGTCCGCGCAGGTGTTCCTCGCCGACGACGTGACGCTCGGTCGGCAGGTGGCGGTGAAGATGCTGCAACCCGCCCTCGCCGACGAGGACCGATTCCTGCGTCGGTTCCGTACCGAGGCCCAGAACATCGCCGCCGTCAACCATCCGAACGTCGTCGTCATCCACGACTGGGGCGAAGACGACGTCCCGTACCTGGTGTCGGAGTACCTGGCCGGAGGGAGCCTCCGCGCCATGCTCGACGCGGCGGCGAACGGCCGTGGCGAACTGCTGTCGCCGTCACAGGCGCTCGTGGTCGGCCTCGACGTCTGTCGCGGGCTCGCCCATGCCCACCACGCCGGGCTCGTGCACCGCGACCTCAAGCCGGCGAACCTGCTGTTCGACACCGAGGGACGGCTACGCATCGCCGACTTCGGGTTGGCACGAGCGATCGCCGAGGCGGCCGTCACCGAGCCGGAGGGGTCCGTCGTGGGAACCGCCCGGTACGCGGCCCCCGAACAGGCTCGCGGCGAACGTCTCGACGGCAAGGCCGACGTGTACGCGCTCGCCGTGCTGCTCGTCGAAGCGGTCACCGGTGTCGCTCCGTTCGCCAGCGACACCACGCTGGGCACGCTCATGGCCCGCATCGACTCGGATCTGGAGGTGCCCGCCGAGCTCGGCCCACTCCGCGCGGCGCTCGAACGAGCGGGCCGACTCCGCGCCGAGGACCGCCCCGACGCCGAAGAACTCGGGATTCTCCTGTTGGCAGCGTCCGAGCGGATGCCGGCCCCCGCTCCACTCCCGCTGGTCGGCGCCCTGGCCGAAGCCGAGCAGTCGGCAGGAGTCCCCGTCGAGGCCGACCAGACCATGACGCTGCTCCCACTCGTCGATGATGACGTCATCGCCGCGGCAGCGACTGCAGAGTCGACAGCCTCGTCCGGCTCGGACGACGACGCCGAACGCGCTCGGGGGCGCCGATGGCCGTGGGTGCTCGTCGCCGTGCTCCTCGTCGCGCTGGGCGCCGGTGGATTCTTCTTGGCGGACCAGTTGCGGACGCCCACCCACGAGGTCCCAGAACTCGCCGGACGCCAGATCGACGACATCGAGCTCATCGTCGAGGACAACGACTGGGTCGTCGACGAGAAGAAGACCAGACGGGACGGCACGGAGGCCGGCGAGATCGTGTCGACCGACCCCGCTGCAGGTGAGCGGCTCGCCGAAGGCGAGACGCTGATCGTCGTGGTGTCGGAGGGAAACACGTTGACCGACCTCCCGACCGAGATCGCCGGACGCCCGTTCGCCGACGTGGCGGCAGAGCTCGAAGACGTCGGGCTCGAGGTCGCTCGGACCGATGTGTTCGACGAGGAGGTCGAACCCGACGCCGTGGTCGGTGCGGACGGCGAGCTTCCCGCGACGCTTCCCCGGGGTGAGACCGTGACCCTCCTCGTGTCGAAGGGCCCCGAACCCCGCGAGGTCCCCGAGATCCCCGACGACGCCACCTTCGATGAGTTCAAGGCACTTCTCGCCGAGGTGCAACTCGGTGCGAAGAAGAAGGAGGAGTTCAGCGACGACGTGGCCGCCGGTGTCGTGATCCGTCTGTCCGATGCCCCGGGAAGCGAACTCGCACGCGATTCCACGGTCACTGTCGTGGTCAGCAAGGGACCCGACGTCGTCCCCGTCCCGGCGATGGAGGGCATGTCGCTCGACGAGGCCGAGGCCGCCCTCGAGGCGGCCGGTCTGGTCCTCGGAGAGTTCGTCGGCGGTGGCGGCAACCGCACGGTCGTCGCCTCCGATCCGCCGGCGGGAGAGTCGGTCCCTCGGGGTTCCGAGGTCAACCTCCTGCTCGGCCGCTGAGCGCACGGACTTGACCGCGACGCATCGCGGCCAGCAACGTTCGCCCGTGGGATCACTCGACGGCAGGATCGCCATCATCACCGGGGCGGGACGGGGACTCGGACGTGCGCACGCTCGGCTGTTCGCAGCCGAGGGCGCCAAGGTCGTGGTGAACGACCTCGGTGACGACGACGGCAACGACGCCGCGGCCGACGTCGTCG
>JAPKDO010000013.1 GCA_028822535.1 Acidimicrobiales bacterium | reverse complement strand
GGTCTTTCGGAGGAGGATGCCTTTGTGGGCGCTGGGCGCCGGCGACGGCCTGGCCTCGATCTCGATGCGCGACCTCGGCAAGGAGGTGGGCCTCAAGGCGCAGTCGCTGTACGCGTACTTCGATTCCAAGGCCGCGCTCTACGACGCCATGTTCCGTCAAGGCCACGAACGCCAGGCCGAGATGATGGCGGCCTGGCCCGACGACTTCCGCTCCGACGACGCACGGGCGAAGGTCAAGGACCTCTGCCGGCAGTTCGTGGCGTTCTGCACCGACGACCCGGTGCGATACCAGCTCCTCTTCCAGCGGGTGATCCCCGATTGGGAACCGAGCCCCGCGTCGTATGCGCTCGCCGTCGAGCATCTCGACCACCTGCGTCGCTCGCTCGCGAGCGCCGGAATCGACGACCCCCGACACGTCGACCTGTGGACAGCGGTGATGACCGGTCTCACCGCCCAACAGATCAGCAACGACCCGGGCGGCGACCGGTGGGCGCGCCTCGTCGACGACTCCGTCGACATGCTCTTCGACCACGCCACCGCCACCACACCCGAGCCAGCAGGAGACCACCGATGAAGACCGACCCCACCGCAACCACCGACGAGCCGCTGGTCGCGGTCGACGGACACGACCGCTGGATGGCGCTCACCCGCGACGCGTACCAGCGTCTCGCCGATGCGTTCGCCGACCTGGGACCCGCCGACTGGGATCGACCGACGCCTTGCGAGGGGTGGAACGTTCGGGACATGGGCGGCCACATCGTCGGGGCCATGCGCTCAGCCGCTCGCTTCCGTGAGCTCGCCTCGCAGCAGCGCGAGATCAAGGCGCGGGCCAAGAAGACGGGCGAGAACGAGGTCGACGTGATGACCGCGGTGCAGATCGCCCGCACGGTGGACCTCTCGACCGACGCGCTGGTGCGCGAGATGCAGGCGCTGGTCGGGCCCGCCGTCGAGGGTCGTGCTCGCATGCCTGGCTTCCTGCGTCGCGCCGCCAAGCTCGACGTGGTCATCGGCTCGATCGACGAGAAGTGGTCGCTCGACTACCTGCTCGGCTGCATCCTGACTCGGGACGCGTGGCTCCACCGTGTCGACCTGTCCGACAGTACCGGCGTGCCGGTGGCGCTCGACGAGCACGACAGGGCCATCGTCGGTGACGTCGCGGTGGAGTGGGCGAGCCGACACGGCCAGGACGTCGACCTCGTGTTGACGGGTCCGGCGGGGGGTCGGCTGCAGGTCGGCGACGGTCCTCGGATCGAGATCGACGCCGTCGAGTTCTGTCGGATCGTCAGCGGTCGGGCGAGTCACGAGCACCCGCTCCTGGCCCAGGAGGTCCCGTTCTGATCAGCCGATCGCCCCAGCCTCACGCAGTGCGGTCAGCCGCTCGGTCGAGAGTCCCAGTTCGGCACCGAGGACTTCGTCGGTGTGTTGGCCGAGCGTCGGTGGCGCGGGCGCTGACGAGTCGTCGACGCCGCTGATCTTCACCGGATTCCCGGGGGTCAGTACCGGTTGGTCGACGCCGTCCGTCCTCGGGATCTCGGTGAGCATGTGTCGGGCCCGAACGTGGGGATCGTCGACGACGTCGGCGCCCTCGAAGATGGGGGCTGCGGCGATCCCCGCCGCGGCCAGCGCCTCGGCGACCTCGATGGTCGAACGATCGCCGGCCCAGTCCGCCACGGCGGCGCGCAGGTCATCGATGTGGTCGACCCACCCCTGCGCGGTGGCGAACCGGTCGTCGTCGACCCATTCGGGGTGGTCGATCGTCTCGACGAGTCGTGCGAACTGATGAGGGCGGCCGACCTGTACCACGACCTCGCCCGAACCGATCGCGAAGCCGTGGTTGATGAGCGGCGGAACGGCCCGCGGATCGCGGCCCATGGAGAAGTAGTTGGGGACGATGTCGGCGAACGCGACCATGCAGTCGAACATCGAGATGTCGACGTAGGCGCCCTCGCCGGTCCGGTCCTTGCGGCGGAGCGCGGAGAGCAGACCGATGGCGGCGAACGCCGGCCAGTGGCCGTAGGGCGACACGGTGTCATTGTCGAAGCCCGGTGTGTTGCCGAAGCCGGAGATGGACACGTAGACGACGCCCGGGTGCACCGCGGCGACCTCGTCGTAGGAGAGGCCGAACTCGGCCATGCCGCCGGGCTTGAAGTTCTCGGCGACGACGTCGAACTCGGGCACCAGGTCGAGGAAGATCTGCTTCGCCTCCCGATGACCGAGATCGAGTCCGATCGAACGCTTGGCGAGGTTGTTCCGCAGGTAGGTGGCGCCGACCGAGGCGCCGGTCTCGTCGGTCATCGACGGCTGCGACCCTCGCCCCAGATCGCCACGGGTCGGATGCTCGACCTTCACGACATCGGCGCCGAGGCGTGCCAGGAGCTGCGTCGCATATGGGAGTGCCTGCATCTGCTCGACGGCGAGGATGCGAATGCCTTCGAGGGGAGCGTCCATCGGGCCAATCTGACACATGGATCTGACGGTCTGTCAGGTCGGCCGACCTCGGCCCGCCCCGTAGCCTGCGCCCATGACCGTGTACCTCGTCGGCGCTGGCCCCGGTGACCCCGGGCTGTTGACCCTGCGTGGCGCCGAGGTCCTGGGCCGCGCCGACGTCGTCGTGCACGACCGGTTGTCGGCAGTCGAACTCCTCGACCTCGCGCCGGCGTCGGCCGAACGGATCGATGTCGGCAAGGCGCCGGGCAAGGCTCGGTACACCCAGGACGAGATCACGGCGTTGCTGGTCGAGCGGGGGAGCGCCGGTCAGACGGTGGTGCGGCTCAAGGGTGGCGACCCCACGGTCTTCGCCCGTGGCGGCGAGGAGGCGATGGCGCTCCGCGACGCCGGGATCGCGTTCGAGATCGTCCCCGGCGTCACGTCCGCGATCGCTGCTCCGGCATACGCGGGTATCCCGGTGACGCAGCGGTTCTCGTCGACCAGTTTCACCGTCGTCACCGGCCACGAGGACCCGTCCATCGGCGAGGACGGTTCGGTCGACTGGGACGCTGTCGCCAACGTGGGGGGGACCATCGTCGTGCTCATGGGCGTCGGCCGGGTCGCCAAGATCTGCGAACGGCTCATCGCCGCCGGTCGCGATCCCGACACGCCGGCCGCTGCCGTCATCTGGGGGACCAAACCCGAGCAGCGCTCTGTCCGCGCCACGCTGGCGACGCTCCCCGACCAGGACCTCGAGTCGCCCGCCACGATCGTCGTCGGTGCCGTCGCCGGGCTCGATCTCTCGTGGTTCGAGTCGCGACCGCTCTTCGACAGGACCGTCGTCGTCACGCGAGCGCGGGCGCAGTCGTCGTCGCTGCTCGCGAGCTTGCGCGAACTCGGTGCCGGCACCGTCGAGATCCCGGCGATCCACATCGATGAACCCGCCGACGGAGGATCGTCGTTGCGCGCCGCCGTCGACCGACTCGCCGACTACGACTGGGTCGTCGTCACGTCGCCGAACGGGGCGCGCCGGCTCCTCGCCGAGTGCCGCGATGCCCGGGCATTCGGCGCGGCGCAGGTCGCCGCCATCGGCCCCGGCACAGCGGAGGCACTCGCCGAGGGCAACGTCGTCGCCGATCTCGTCCCCGAGCGGTTCGTGGCCGAGGGTCTGCTCGAGGTGTTCGACGACGGACCGGGTCGGGTCCTTCTCCCACGTGCCGCCGAGGCACGCGACGTCCTGCCCGAGGGCCTGCGCGAGAAGGGCTGGGACGTGGACGTCGTCGAGGCCTATCGGACCGTGCAGGGTCGACCGTCCGACGACGATCTCGCCCGCGCCGCAGGAGCCGACATCGTCACGTTCACGTCGTCGTCGACCGTGCGGAACTTCCTCGCCGTCTGCGACACCGTTCCCCCGACCGTCGCCTGCATCGGTCCCATCACCGCCGCCACCGCGCGAGAACACGGGCTCACCGTCGACGTCGAGGCCGACGTCCACACCATCGAGGGCCTGCTCGACGCGCTCATCGGTCACGTGCGCAACCGCTGAGCGTCGCGCCGCACCTGACATCCTGGGTGCGTGGCGGAATCGCCGGACCCCCCGATCGAAGTCCTGACGTCGGGAGATGACGCATCGACCGGCATGACGCACGCTCGGAAACACGTGTCGCGGAAGTGGCTCCTGGTCGTCGGCGTCCTGGCCCTCGCCGCCCTGTTCCTGGTGGTCACCTCGGGCGATGACCGGGCGGCCGAGGACCCGGCGGCGAACGATCGGACCCCGTCCACGTCGCAGCAATCGTCGGGACCCGACAGCGCCGCACCCGGCCCCACCACGACCACGCCGGACCTCGCCCCCGTGGATCCGGTCACCGTGGATCCCGGACGCGCCGGCCCGCTCCTCGGCCGGAGCGTCGATGCGATGCTGCTGTTGGGCGGGGGCGAGTCGGGCTGGTGGGTCGTGGACCTGACGGACAACTCCGCGCGTCCGGCACCGGTGCTCGACGACGTCCCAGCCAGCGCGATCACGCCGGTCCGTGACGGAGTCGCGCTGATCAATCCTGTCGATGCGGTCCCCTTCGTGTTCCCACTCACGGGCGCAGCCGGTTCCGGCTCTCCCGCACCACCGAGGCGGTTGGACACGGGCACTCACGGCGACGTCGTCACCGGCCCAGCGGTACTGGTCCTCGCCGGCGACGGCCCGGACCAGGTCTGGGTGCTGCACGGTTCCCGAAGGGGGTCGTCCGCCGGACTGCAAGCCACCCTGGTCGGCATCGACGGCGCGGTCCTCGCCGGCCCGATCGACGTCCCGGGGACCCCGGTCGCAGCGACGTCGCGGTCGATCGTGTTCGACGCTGCCGGGCGCACGTTCCTCGCGAGCGTCGATGGCATCGACGCCGTCGGTGTCGGGACGACGTACGACGCGGCCGGCGGAGTGGTGGCTCGCGTGGTGTGCGACGAGGAAGCGCAGTGCGCAGAATCGATCCACTCCCTCGGTACGGGGACCGCAGCGGCCGGGTCGTCCATCCCGTCCCAAGTCGTGTCCGACGAGCGGATCACGATGGTGCTCTCGGCCCAGGGCGGGCTCGTCACCGTCTCGGGTTTCGTGCCCGACCTGGTTCCCGGCTTCACGCCGGCGGCCACCCTGCGGGTCACCCCGCCCGGAGGCGAACCCGCAGACATCGACGTCCCCAGCATCCGAGCCGCACCGGCATGGCTCCCCGATGGCGAGAGCCTGGTCGTGCTCACCAACATCGGACTCCACCACGTCAGCATCGAGGACGGTCGGTGGACCGGACGCCGGCTCGAGGGCATCGACGTCGGTGACGCGACCAGCGTCTTCGTGATCCCCCGTGCCGAAGCTCAGGTTCCCACCGACTGACGTCGAACCGGCGATGGACGACAGCGGCCGACACGCCACACTGCACGGCATGCCGTTCGCTGCACTGCTGTTCGACTTCGACGGGCTGATCCTCGACACCGAGACCTCGGAGTTCGAGACGGTCTCCGAGTCGTTCGCCGACCACGGTCTCGAACTGTCCCGCGATGAGTGGGTGTCGATCATCGGGACCGCCGACCATCCCCATTGGACCGAGATGCTCGAGACGGCGCTCGGCCGGCCCCTCACGAACTGGGAGGAGGTGTTGGAGACCCGCAGAGCCCGCCACCACGCTCGCATCTCCCAGGAGTCCATCCGACCCGGCGTGGTCGAACTCGCGACCGCGGCTCGTGATGCCGGGGTGAAGGTGGCGGTGGCGTCGTCGAGTCCTCTCGACTGGGTCCTCGGCCATCTGACCGGTCACGGCATCGATCACCTCTTCCCGACGCAAGCCACCCGCGACGACGTGGGTCCGGCCCGGACCAAACCGCAGCCCGACCTCTTCCTGCTCGCGGCCGAGCGGCTGGGCGTCGACCCTCGGGATTGCGTGGTGCTGGAGGACTCCGAACCCGGCGTCACGGCGGCCAACGCCGCCGGGTGCACCACGGTCGGGGTGCCGGCGGGGATGACCGCGCATCTCGAGTTCGCACATGCCGACCTCGTCGTACCGTCCCTCGACCACGTCGATCTGGCCGGACTCGCCGCGCTGGTCGCCTCGCAGGGTGCCTCGTAGGGTGAGCGGCCGTGGGATACCCCGATCGTCGCCTCCGCCGCCTCCGCCGAACGCCGGCGCTCCGACGCATGGTCGCCGAGACCCGACTCGGGATCGACGACCTGATCGCTCCGCTGTTCGTCCGTGAGGGGATCGACACACCGCAGCCGATCGACAGTCTTCCCGGCGTCGTCCAACACACCGTCGCCAGCCTGCGGCAGGAGGTCCGCGAACTGCGCGACCTCGGCGTCCCGAGCGTGATCCTCTTCGGAGTGCCAGAGCACAAGGACGCCACCGGCAGCGGCGCGTCCGATCCCGCCGGCATCGTGCAGGTCGCGCTCGGCGAGCTCCGTGCCGAGGTCGGCGACGACGTGGTGGTCATGGCCGACCTGTGCGTCGACGAGTACACCGATCACGGCCACTGCGGGATCGTCCGGGACGACGGCACCGTCGACAACGACGCCACGCTCGAGCTGTACGCAGCGGCGGCCGTCGCCCAGGCACGCGCCGGCGCCGACGTCATCGCTCCGAGCGGGATGATGGACGGCCAGGTGGCGATGATCCGTGGAGCGCTCGACCTCGACGGCCACCCCGAGACGCCCATCCTCGCCTATGCCGCCAAGTACGCCAGCGCCCTCTATGGCCCGTTCCGTGACGCCGTCGACGTGACGATCGCGGACGGCGGGGACCGCAAGGGGTATCAGCAGGACCCGGCCAATGCTCGCGAGGCGATGGCCGAGATCCAGGCCGACCTCGACGAGGGGGCCGACATGGTCATGGTCAAGCCCGCGCTCGCCTACCTCGACGTGATCGCCGAGACCCGGGCCACGACCGACGTGCCGGTGGCGGCGTACCACGTGTCCGGCGAGTACGCGATGGTGCACGCGGCTGCCGAGCGTGGCTGGGTCGACGGCGATGCCGTGATGGCCGAGCACCTGCTGTCGATCAAGCGGGCGGGCGCCGACCTGATCCTGACCTACGCGGCGCGAGCGATCGCAGAAGGAATGCAGTGACCACGAACGACGAACTCCACCAGCGCGCCACCGCTCGGATCCCCGGCGGTGTGAACTCGCCGATCCGCGCATGGGGCGCCGTCGGCGGGACCCCCTACTTCGTCGAGCGCGCCGAAGGCGCACGCCTCTGGGACGTCGAAGGCAACGAGTACCTGGACCTCGTCCAGAGCTACGGCGCGGTCATCGCCGGCCACGCCCACCCCGCCATCGTCGCCGCCGTCCAGGAGGCCGCGACCCGCGGAACGAGCTACGGCGCCACGACCGAGGGTGAGGTCCGCATCGCCGAGGCCATCTGCGATCGCGTGTCGTCGGTCGACAAGGTCCGTCTCGTCAGTTCCGGGACCGAAGCGACGATGTCGGCGATCCGCCTGGCCCGCGGGCACACCGGCCGGACCAAGTTGGTGAAGTTCGCCGGCAACTACCACGGCCACGGCGACGCGCTGCTGGCGCAGTCGGGATCGGCGCTCGCCGTGTTCGGGCTCCCGGACTCCGTCGGGGTCACGCCGGCCACCGTCGCAGACACGCTCGTGGTCCCGTTCAACGAGGTGCCCACGCTCGACGAGGACGTCGCGGCGGTCATCCTCGAACCGGTCGCGGCGAACATGGGGCTCGTCCCACCCGCCGACGGGTTCCTGCAGGCGCTGCGCGACGAGTGTGACCGGGTCGGCGCACTGTTGATCTTCGACGAGGTCATCACCGGCTTCCGTCTCGCTTGCGGTGGCGCACAGGAGGTGTTCGGCGTCGAGGCCGACCTCACCACCTTCGGCAAGGTGATCGGCGGCGGTCTCAACATCGGCGCCTTCGGCGGACGCGGCGAGGTCATGGACTCGATGGCCCCCGCCGGCCCGGTGTTCCAAGCCGGGACGTTGTCGGGCAACCCGCTGGCAACGGCGGCGGGACTCGCTGCGCTCGAACTGCTCGACGACGCCGCCTACGACGCGATCCGGCATGCGGCCACTCGGTTGCAGGGACATCTCGCGCAGGCGTTCTCGGGCGCCGGGATCGACGCCCACGTCGGCCGGGTCGAGACGCTCGTGGGCATCCACCTCGGGGCAGACGCTCCGGCGACCTACGACGACGCGAAGACCACGGACGAAGCAGCGTTCGGTCGGTTCTTCCACGAGATGCTGTCGCGAGGTGTGGCGCTCGCCCCCGGCGCGTACGAGGTCCTGTTCTGCGGGTTGGCGCACACCGACGACGTCGTCGATTCGATCGGGGCCGCTGCTCGGGACGCCGCCGTAGCGATCGGCTGACGACTCGGCGGTCGGAGCGCCTCGTCTGCCGTAGCCTCCTCGACGTGCAACTGGGCGGAGTCGACGCCATCGCGGTGCTCGACGCCGCCGAACACCTCGCCTACCCCGTGGACGACTTCCCCGACGTCGCGTGCGCCGTGGTCCGCTCGCTCATCCCGTGCGACGTCATCACGTTCAACCAGGTCTTCGTGGCGCACGGTCGGACGGAGTTCATCGTTCAACCCGACGACTGGGCGGAGCGGTTCCGCACACACCGGGCCACCATGGAACGCCTCGCCCATCAACACCCGTTGGTGCAGCACTACCTGACGACGGGCGGCCATCTCCCGATGCGGACCGGCGACCTCGACGAGGAAGCCTGGACCGGTACGGACCTCTACCGCGAGTACTTCGCAGTGCTCGGCTTGCGTTGGCAGATGGTTCTCGCCATCCCGTCGCGGGACGACATGATGAACGTGCTGGCGCTCAGCCGCACCGACCCGGATTTCTCCGATCGCGACGTCGCCGTACTCCGGGCGCTGCGGCCACATCTCACACTCGGGTGCCGGACATCGGAGGCGACGTCGGTCACCGCCGAGGCTGCGGTGGCCGGTGGATGGCTCGTGGCCTCCGTCGGGGCCGATGGGACGATCGCTGCCGTCTCCGATGTGGACCCCACGGGCACCTTCGTCCCCGGCTCGGCGTTCCCCGACCACGTCGAGGTCCCGCGCGTCGACGCCCCCGGCGCGCTCGGGGAAGCGACGCTCGTCCAGTTCGACGACACGTCGTTCGTGGTCCGTTCGGCCGGCGACCCGTCGTCCGACCAGGACGGCGACATGGTGGTGCTCGTCCAACAGATCACGACCGACGATCCCGTTCTGCTCTCGCTCACGCCACGGCAACGCCAGGTGCTCGCAGCGCTCGCCGACGGCTGCACCAACGTCCAGATCGCCCGCCGGCTCGGTATCGCCGAGTCGACCGTGAAGAAGCACCTCGAGCACATCTACGACACCCTCGACGTCGACAACCGCGTCGCCGCCGTCGCTCGCATCTCCGCCTGATCCGGACCGCCGTACTCCGTCCGGCCGTCCGGCGGTGTGCGCTTGCTCACCGGCTCCTACGTCGCCGGTTCTCAACCGCCGCCTGATCCGGACCGCCGTACTCCGTCCGGCCGTCCGGCGGTGTGCGCTTGCTCACCGGGGTGTCAGCGTGACCCGGAACGCATGGCCGAGGTGGTCTGTCGCCTCGAACACGAAAGGGTCGGACCCGGTGAGGCGCGATGCCGGCAACACGACCGACGAGTCGATGCGCACCGTCCGTCCCGCATCGGTGTCGCACCCGGCCGTCCCTTCGAAGCGGACCCGGATCTCCGTCTCGTGGCCGAAGGCCGTGCCGAGTCGACCGGTGGCCACGTCGCCGTGGGTCAGGCAGGTGTCGAAGAGATCGGTCAGTCGCACGCGGGAACTGAGGGAGACCACGCCTGGCTGCCGGATGAACTGGATGTCCGCCACGTGGAGACGGACGGTCTCGCCCTCGGTCTCTTCGACCTCGACCTCGACGTCGAACAGTGCGAGGTTCGGGGGCGCGGTGTAGTCGGCGACGGTGCGTGTCGTCAGCGCCCCGTCGCCGTCGGTGATGTCGAGTTCGAACTCGTAGCCGGCGCCGGCGCACAGCCCATCGAAGACGAATCGATGATCGGACCCGACCTCGTCGCTCACGACCTCCGTGGCGGCCCCCGCCGTCGTACACGGTCCGTCCGCCTCCTCGAATGCGCTCGTCGGAGCGATCAGGCGAGCGATCGCGCCGACGTTCTCGGACAACCCGACGTCGAGGACGACCTGGCCCGGTGCGTCCCCGGCCGACGCGTCCGCGCGCACGACCTCCAGCGACGATCGCGTCGGCGCCGGCGGGATCGGCGTCTCCTCCCCGGTGCGCCACTGGTCGGCGATCCGGACGTGCGCCGGTGTGATGACCGTGAGTTCGAGGATGGCGCCGTCGGGAGCGACGATCGGATAGGTCACGCCGAGTGGCGTGGCGAGGTCCGCGGGCAGCGGCACCGGCGACGGGTTCAGCGGGATCGGCGGGGACGAGGGGACATGGATGCCGGGGCCGGCCTTCACGAACGGGATGGCAAAGGGCGAACGCGCCTTCGGCTCGCAGATCCGGACGTGCGCCTGGGGCTGGCCCGGGCCGAAGCGGTGGTGGCCCGCCGGGATGAACGCCGGCGGAGATTCGGCGACCGCACCGTCGCTCGGATCGTCGTCTGTTGCCGCGAGCGGCGTCTCGGCCGGCGCGACGGGGAATGGATCGGGGCGTTTGCGGGGGAGGCAGATCGCGGCGAGCCCGGGCTTGACGAGGTACAGGTTGTAGAAGCCGGGCGGGCGATCCTGGTGAGTCGTGATGCCCGTGACGAAGATGCCGGACGACAGGTCGGCACCCGATCGCACCACCAGAGTCGTGGCGTCGCTCGGTGCTCCGTCGGCGATGACGTGGCGATCGCCCGACGGGGAGATGTCGAACCACCAGACGCAGACACGGAACTCCGACGCCGCTGGCAGGTAGCCGCGATACGTGGTGCGGAACGGATCGAGGTCCTCGCCGCGATCCAGGATCCCGGGTCGCGTCTCGAAGGTCACGTAGGGCGACAGGCGACCAAGCTCAGAGAGCGGCCCCGACAATGCGATCGGCTGTCCACCGGTGTCCGACCGTCGGGGCACGGGTGCCGTCGAGACCGTGGCCAGGTCGTCGTCGAAGGACGCACATCCTCGCTCTTCCTCGATGGGGACGATCCCGGTGACGACGACCTCTTCGTCCGGCGCCGACTGCGGGACGAACAGCTGGAAGCCCGTGGCCCCGGTCGGGACCGGGAAATCGTCTCGCGGTTGGAAGACGATCGGGTGGTCGCGGTCGCCGCCGGCGAGGCGGAGCTCGAAGTCGAGCGAGTCGGTCTGGCCGTCGTCGCTGGTGACAGCGGCCGTACCCGCCACGAACGTCGGCTTGTCCGGCACCGAGATCGAGACGCACGTCAACATCGCGCCGGGCCCGTCCGACGGGACGCGATCGTCACCGCGGATGGCAGCGGCGAACCGGGCCGTGTCGGCGTCGACCGGCCTCGTCGATCCGTTGCCGGTCTTGTCCACCGGCGCCGAGAGGGTGATCGTCAGATCGACGGTCAGGTTGGTGGAGGCCGCGAACGTGACGATCGGGTCGGTCTCGCCTTCGGCGTCGACGGCTTGATTCCACCCCGACTCACACATGTCGCCATGGTGGGGGAGCGTCCCGAGTTGGGCGACCGAACCCAGCCGGAGGGGGACGGTCGGGTCGGAGCCCAAGACCTCGGCCGGGATGCCCCTCGGGCACGCGTCGCCGACGACGAGGGCGCACGGATCGTCGAACCCGAGGATGCGGGGCGTCGAGAGGTCGTAGACGGCGGGATCGAGGGCGGGCACGCCGTCCGGACGCTCCGGAACAGGTGATGCCGGTGCCGGTGCCGCTGGGTCGCCAGGGTCCGGCGCCCCATCGAGCGGCGGAGGCTCGTAGAACTCCTCGATCAACTCCTCGTCGAGGGTGGGGCCGCGGTCGCCGGGAGCGTCGGCGGGTTCGTAGCCGTCGGGCAGTTCGCCGCCGCCCTCGGTCTCACCGAACGCCGCCAGGTCGAGGTCGGCGCCGTCGATGCCGTCCCCCGGCGTCGTGTTCCCGGACACCACGGTGATCCCGGGGCCGGACCCGTCGGCCGGGGGTGCGGACTCGATCGTGGACCGTGCCGGCGTCGCCGTACCGCTGTCGTCCGCCAGCACGTCGCCGACGACCGCACCAACGCCGACGAGGACCAGGCCCACGGCGGCCAGGGCAGCGAGACGTACGATCCGTCGCATCAACAGTTCACCAGGCGGACGGTCACGACCGTCGACGCCGTCTCGCCGACGTTGTCGGTGGCGGTGATCGTCACGTGGACGTCCGTGTCCGCGCTGACCGTGGACGAGTTGAACGGCCCGAGTTGCGCTCGGTGGGTCGACCCCTGCGGTTCGGCTTGCGGCAGCGTCTGGGTCTGCCCGTTCACCGCGGCGACGAACTCCACCGAAGCGACGTGGCCGTCGTCGGTGATCTCGGCCGCGAGGACCGTCGTGGTCGGCCTCCCCGTCGAACAGCCGGTCGCGGACATCTCCCAGATTCCTTCCGGCGACGCTGTCGCTTGGCCGATCGTCGGAGCCTGGTTCGCCACCGTGGTCGTCGTGGTCGTGTCCCGCGTGGTCGACGTCGGTTCGGACGGCGGGGCGGTCGTCGTGGTGTCGACCAGCGTCGTCGTGGTCGTCGACTCGCTGGTCGTGGTGGTCTCGTCGGGTGTACTGGTGGTGGTCTCTTCGGGCGCTGCGATCTCGTCGTCGACTGCGACGTCACGGCCCGAACAGTCGACGGCGGGTAGGTCCGCGGTCGACCCCTTCGAGATCAGGAACTCGGCCCGCACCCAGACGCGGTCGAAGAGGTCGGTGGGGCTCCGGACCTGGAGCCACTCGCCTCCGTCGTCCTGCGCCACGGCCAAGACGTGGTCACCCCGAACCAACGTTCCCACCTCGTCGGCGCCGGGACAGACATGGAGGGGGACCTCGTCTGCGGCCAGCACCACGTCGGGATCCTCGGCCACGACATCGAGCGCGCCCGTGACGCCCAAGGCAACCCCGCCCGCCAGCGCCGCCGCAGAGGCGAACACGCCGACAGCGATGCCGGCCGGAGTCACGTCAGATCGAGTTCGATCGCCACCAGGGCATGGTGCCGATCACCATGCCGTGTTTCCATACGTCGTTCGACGTATCGGTCGCTCGGGGCTATTCGTCCTCTTCGACGACCTCGGGCAGCCGCTCGTCGAGCGCAGCCTCGGCCTTCTCGCTCGACACGCCGAGGGAGAGGGCGAGTTCGGCCACCAACAGTCCGCGTGCATGGAGATACAGGGTCTTCTCCGACGGAGAGAGGTGCTTGCGGTGACGACGGACCGCCAGATTGCGGACGACCTCGGCGAGTTGCCAGACGTCGCCGTCGTTCATGCGCCGTTGGTTGTTCTTCATGCGACGGGAGAAGTTGGCGGGGATCCGGACGTCGTGGTCCGACAGCAGTTCGAACAGGTCCTCGAGTTCGTCCTTGGCCGTGGGCTCGCGGACGCCGATCTCCTCGGCCTCGTCGACGGGGACCCACACCCGCAGCTCTTGCAGTTCGAGGTCGACCACGAAGTAGTCGCGCTCGACGTCACCCACCGTCTTCGTCACGACATCGACGATCTTCCCCGCGCCGTGCTGGGGGTAGATCACCGAATCGCCCTTGGCGAACGGGGTGGCAACTGCTGGCATGAACGACTCCTGTGCCGACACTGGTTGGCCTTCCACCATGCCGGATCGGAAACGGTTTCCCAACGTCGCTCGTAGGGTGGCTCCGTGCAGATCGGGATGATCGGACTCGGACGGATGGGCGCCAACATGGCCGAGCGGCTGCGCCGGGGCGGCCACGAGGTGATCGGCTACGACCCGTTCAGCGACGCCACCGACGTCGAGACCCTCGACGGGCTCGTCGACGCCCTCACCCCGCCACGAGTGGTGTGGGTGATGGTTCCCGCCGGCGACCCGACCGACGAGACGATCGTGCAGTTGACGAGCGTCCTCGCGTCGGGCGACCTCGTGGTCGACGGCGGCAACACCCGCTGGACCGAGTCGCTGGGTCACGGTGGAGCGCTCGCCACCGAGGGCATCGGGTTCGTCGATGCCGGCGTCTCCGGTGGCGTGTGGGGCCTCGACAACGGCTACGCGTTGATGGTCGGGGGCGCAGACGACGCCATCGCACGTCTGTGGCCGGTGCTCCAGACACTGGCGCCCGACGATCCCGACGGCAAGGGACTGGCCCACGTCGGCCCGGTCGGCAGCGGCCACTTCACGAAGATGGTGCACAACGGCATCGAGTACGCCGTGATGCAGGCGTTCGCCGAGGGTTACGAACTCATGGCGCGTACCGACCTCGACATCGACCTCCCGGCCACGATGCGCTCGTGGCAGGAGGGCTCGGTCATCCGGTCGTGGCTGCTCGACCTGTTCGTCCGGGCGCTCGACGATCACCCCGGCTTCGAGGATCTCGACGACGTCGCCGCCGACTCGGGCGAGGGGCGGTGGACGGTCGAGGCGGCGATCGACTCGGGCGTGCCCGTACCCGCCATCGCCGCCGCGCTGTTCGCCCGGTTCGAGTCCCAGCACGAGCAGTCGTTGGCGATGAAAGCGGTGGCGGCGTTGCGCGAGCAGTTCGGCGGTCACGCCGTGGTGGCAGCCGATGGCGACCCGACGAAGAAGACGATCCACCGCGACGGGGCCGACCGGGCATGAGTCGCAACGACGCCGTCGTCCTCTTCGGGGCGACGGGCGACCTGGCCCGCAAGAAACTGTTCCCGGCGCTGTACCAGATGGTCGTCGACGGGACGATCGCCGATGGGGTGCCCGTGGTCGGCGTGTCGTCGTCCGACTGGTCCGACGACGACCTCCGCGCGCGGATACGGGACTCGGTCCACGACCGGGTGGACGACGTCGACGGCGCCGCGCTGGACGCGCTCTGCGACCGGTCCTGCTACGTGTCCGGCGACTACCGGGAGGCCCACACGTTCGACCGCCTGGCCGGTGCCCTCGACGACGTCGTCGCACCGCTCTTCTACCTGGCGATCCCGCCTTCGCTCTTCGACGACGTCGTACAAGGCATCGCGCGGGTCGGACTGCACGAACAGGGCCGCGTCGTCGTCGAGAAGCCCTTCGGCCGCGACCGAGCGTCCGCGACCGAACTCGACGACGTCATCCACCAGGCGTTCCCCGAGGACCGTGTCTTCCGCATCGACCACTTCCTCGGCAAGGAGGCGATCGAGAACCTGCTCGTCTTCCGGTTCGCCAACTCGTTGCTCGAGCCGGTGTGGAATCGCAACTTCATCCGTTCGGTGCAGATCACGATGGCCGAGGAGTTCGGGGTCGAGAGTCGGGGCAAGTTCTACGACTCGGTCGGCGCGCTCAAGGACGTCGTCCAGAACCACCTGCTCCAGATCGTCGCCTACCTCGCCATGGAGCCGCCCGTCGGCCCCGACGCCCGGTCGTTGCGCGACGAGAAGGTGAAGCTGTTCCGCCAGGTCGAGACACTCCGCCCCGAGAACCTCGTCCGCGGCCAGTACCGCAACTACGTGGACGAGGCCGGTGTCGACGGCGGATCCGACACCGAGACCTATGTCGCCACCCGCTTCGAGATCGACTCGTGGCGCTGGGCCGGCGTCCCGTGGCTGATCCGTACCGGCAAGGCGCTGCCCGTCACCCAGACCGAGGCCGTCGTCGAGTTCAACGCGCCGCCGCGGCTGTTGTTCGCTCCCGAGGGGACCGAGGCCCCCCACCCCAACCACATCGTGTTCCGGCTGAACCGCGACCAGGGCGTGACGTTCGGGCTGCAGGTCAAGAAGGCCGGCGAGGACCTGGTGGCCGAGGGGGCCGATCTCGACATGTCCTTCTCGGACGACGATCCGCCGGGGTCGAGCCGCCGACGCGAGGCCTACCAGCGGTTGCTCGAGGACGCGATGGAGGGCGACGCCCGTCGATTCGCCCGAGAGGACGGGATCGATCAGCAATGGCGCATCGTCGACGACGTGTTGACCGATCACGCGCCGGTCGAGCTGTACCACTCCGGTACCTGGGGGCCCACCGGTGCCGATCGGCTCGCCGCCGACGTCGGTGGATGGCACGAGCCACGGTGAGCCTCGCCGGTCCGCCGGTCGGGCCGGTGGCGGTGCCGGCAGCAGTGCGGGGGATCGCTGCCGATGCGCCGGTCGAGGCCGTCTGGCAGAACCAGCTGGGCGGGATCACCTGGCGGATCGGTGATCCCGCCGACCGGTACGTGAAGTGGCAGCCCCTCGGCGTCGACGGACTCGATCTCGACGCCGAGGCGGCACGCCTGGCGTGGCTCGCCCCGCACACGCCGGTGCCGCAGGTCGTCGACCGTGGGCACGACGAGGAAGGGGAGTGGCTGGTCACCGTGGCCATCCCCGCGACATCGGCGATCGCGGAGCGCTGGAAGTCGGATCCGGAACAGGCCGTGCGGGCGATCGGCGCCGGCCTGCGCCGCTTCCACGACGTGGCCCCGCTCGAGGGCTGCCCCTTCGACTGGTCGGTCGAGTCGCGACTGGCTCGCGCCGGCAGCGAACTGGCATGCCCCCGGCCGACGATCGACCGACTGGTCGTCTGCCACGGCGATGCGTGTGCGCCGAACACGCTCGTCGGCGAAGGCGGTGACTTCGTCGCCCACGTCGACGTCGGTTCCGCCGGGGTCGCGGACCGGTGGGCCGACCTCGCCGTCGCGTCGTGGAGCCTCGAGTGGAACTTCGGCGAGGGTTGGGGGGTTTCGTTCTTCGACGCCTACGGCATCGAACCCGACGCCGAACGCATCGATTTCCACCGTCGACTCTGGGATGTCACCTGACGTCTCGCCGACCCACCGACCGATACCGCCCACCCGATTCAAGCGGAGCAGACTGTCCCCGTGCCCATCTCCCTCCTCGCCGGCATCTCTTACACCACATTCCCCGACTTCGAGGTGGGTCCGCTCACCATCCGCACCTTCGGGCTCATGGTCGGCGTGGGCGTCCTGCTGGGCGCCTGGATCGCTGCCCGCTACGTCGAACAGTTCGGCGTCCCCCGTGAGGAGACGTACCGCCTCGCCACCCGCATGGTCGTGGCCGGGCTGGTCGGCTCGCGCGTCACCTGGGTCCTGTCACACCTCGACCAGATCGAGAATCCGATCGACGTCATCGCGGTGTGGGAGGGCGGCATCCAGTTCTCCGGCGGCTTCATCGCAGCGATCGTCTTCGGCTTCCCGACGTTCCGGAAGTGGAGCCCCAAACTGCGGTGGCGCAGCCTCGACGGCTACGCGTTCGGGCTGACCGTCGGCCTCGCGATCGGACGCATCGGCTGCTATTCGGTGGGCGAGCACTTCGGCCGCAGCACCGAGTTCTTCCTCGGCACCACGTACCAGGGCGGGAGCACACAGGAGGACTTCATCGGCGACGTCCCGCTGGTCGAGGGCATGACCTTCCACAACACGGCGCTCTACGAGTTCATGCACCTCGTCGTGCTGTTCGCCGTGCTGGCCTTCGTCCGCTCCCGAGCGAGGCGGGCCGACCGTGTCCTACCGGCCGGCACGCTCATCGGCATCTTCTGCGTCTGGTACGGCGTCGGGCGGTTCGCCACCGACGTCGTCCGGAGCAACGACGAGCGTGTCCTCGGCATGACGGGAGCGCAGTTCATGGCCCTGGCGCTCATCCCCGCCGGACTGTGGATCCTGGCCAAGGTGCGCCACAGCGCCGAGGCCCAGCCCGAGGACCCGGCCGAGGTCGCCGCCATCCAGGCCGCCGTCCTCGCTCGCGCCGGATCCGGTGCCGGCGCACCCGAGACTCCCGACGAGCCCGGTACCGACGAGCCCGGTACCGATGAGTCCGGTCCCGACGAGGTCGAGGACGCTCGGCCGGACGAGGATCCGGGCAGCCGCTGATCCTCATCCGGCCGCGCCATGGACTGACATGGCGTCCACGGTCGACCTGGGCCCAGGAGGCGACCGCTGCCCACGACCTGTGGGCAACGAACGCGGAAGCGCTCGCCCGGCCCACACGTCCCTCGCGTGGCCGGACGCGAGACGACCCCGCCGCAGCGGGGTCGTGGTCGCAGATCCGGATTCGGGACTGGCTATTCGCCGGCTTCTGCTGCCAGCTCGAACAGGCCTTCGGCCTCGGCTTCCTCGATCGCTTCCTCGAGGGTGAGGTCGGGGTGTTCGAAGAGGTATTCGGCCACGACCTCGAGGCGGACCTGGTCCTCGGTGTCGGGGTTCTCGCCGCCGAGCTCACGCTCGTGGAGGACCACGTAGATCAGTTCGGCGTCGGAGATCGACTCCTCGGCGAAGCCCGGCATGCCGCCAGCGACCGGGTTGTCGTTGGCGCCGTAGGTGTCGCCCTTCTCGGCCGACCAGCCGTTGGAGCCGAGGCGGACCCACTCGAAGTGGTCCTCGAACGACGGCCAGGTCTCGTAGATGGCGCCGCTGGTGAACGCCGGGCCGACGCCGCCACCACCGGTACTGCCATGGCAGCCGGCACAGCCGTTGCCTGCGTAGAGCTCTGCACCCAGCGCCGCGGGGCCGGGGCCCTCGGGCGGTGCTTCGAGCGTGCCGACGTAGACGTAGGCCCACACGGGGATCATGGCCAGCACGGGCATCGCCCAGAACGGGATCTTTCGGCGGTTGTTGTACGCCTGGACCATCGGTGACGGCGGGGGAGCGGATGGCTCCTCGGCCACGGCGGGGTGCGCCGGCATGGACGCGGCAGCCGGGGCGGCCGCAGCCGTGGTGGCCGGAGCGGCGGATGACTCGCCGGCGCCGGATGCGTCGCCGCCTCCGTCACCTGCGCCGCCGTCGCCACCGCCCATGGCGGCACGGCGCGCGCGAGAACGCTCGAGGAGGTGTTCGGGGATTTCAGTCAACATGCCTCCCAGGCACGGGGGTGAACGGCGACAGGGTAGGCAACGCGAGCCCTGCCCAGCCAAGCGGCGAGCGGCAACCCAGCCGAGCGGCGAGCGGCAACCCAGCAGAGCGGCGAGCGGCAACCCAGCAGAGCGACGGCGGGTGTCGTCGTCGGGCTGCCGCGATGTGTGCCGCCTCGGGAGCAGGTGGTAGACCGTCGGACGTGGCTCGTGCCCTGTCCGAGCCCACTCCCCAGCACATTGTGATCGATTTCACGAGGTCCTGAAACGCCGTGGTTGCCCTACTCAGCTCCATCATCGTCGGCGTCGCCGGTGTCGCCGTCGTCGTGTTCGTCGGCCAGCGCCGCGCGGTCGACGCCCGGTTGACCTGGGGCGAAGCGATGATCGCTGCGAACTTCGCCTTCTTCCTCTTCTTCTGGTGGTACGGCGTCATCCCGCACCAGTGGCTCACCATGGCCGAGGCCGAGTGGGACTGGTCGTCGTCGAAGACGGTCTGGGGCATCGGCAAGGTGCTGCGTCCCGAGGCCGAGGGTGGATGGCTCCCGCTGACCATCAACTACCTGCACCTCAAGGACCTCATCGCCGTCCTGATCTACGTCGTCGGCCTCGGCGGCCTCATCGCCATGTGGGCCTGGTGGAACGACCGCGCCAAGCGCGCCGACGCGGCCGCCGCCGTCGTCCCGACCTCGTCGTACGGTCGCCCGCTCGTGAGGAAGGGCTGATGGCCAAGACCGACGCCAATCCGCCGCTTCCGGAGTTCCGGGGCGACTACGTCCTCCAGGAGGTCGACGCCTCCTGGCTGGCAGCGGCCGTCAAGCCGAAGCAGTTCATCCACATCGACCAGTCCGAGTGCATCATGTGCGAGGGCTGCGTCGACATCTGCCCGTGGAAGTGCATCCACATGGTGCAGCCCGAGGCGATCGAGTCGGCCATCGGCACCGAACAGCCCGGTCTCGACCCGGCCGACCATGTGATCTTCACCATCGACGACGACGTGTGCACCCGCTGCGCGCTGTGCGTCGACCGGTGTCCCACCGGCGTCATCATCCTCGGCAAGCTCGGTGATCCGGGCGCGGCGGGCGATCCCCACCAACGCACACCGACCCATGGCTACGGCTATGGGATGCGGCTGGGTTAGCGAAGCGGTCAAGGAGCAACAGTGGCCAGTACCACCGAAGACAAGCCGTCCATGGGCGAACGCCTCCAGAAGACGATGCAGGACCTGCCCGACAACGTGCAGTCCTCCCAGGCGTGGAACTCGATCTTCCGGCCGGGTTCGATCTTCCGCAAGGGCTACACCGACTCACCGAGAAACCGCTCCTATGTGGTGATGAACTCGGTGCTGTACCACCTGCACCCGGTGAAGGTGAAGCGCCACGCCGTGAAGGTGAGCTACACGCTCTGCCTCGGTGGCCTGTCGTTCTTCCTGTTCATCCTGTTGACGGTCACGGGCATCTTCTTGATGTTCTTCTACCGCCCCACCGCCGCCCAGGCCTGGGACGACATCTACAACCTGCAGACCGGCGTGACCTTCGGCCTCCTGGTGCGCAACATGCACAGATGGGCAGCGCACCTCATGGTGTTGTCGGTCTTCTTGCACATGGCCCGCGTCTTCTACCACGGCGCCTACAAGCCACCCCGCGAGTTCAACTGGGTGATCGGCGTCATCCTCCTCACGCTCACCCTCTTGCTGTCGTTCACCGGCTACCTGTTGCCGTGGGACCAGTTGGCCCTGTGGGCCGTGACCGTGGGTACGAACATGATGGGCTACACGCCGGTGTTCGGCGACCAGGTCCGCTTCGTCCTGCTGGGCGGGGTCGAGATCGGATCCGACACGTTGTTGCGGTGGTACGTCCTCCACGTCCTGATGCTCCCGTTCGTGATCGTCATCTTCATGGCGATCCACTTCTGGCGGGTGCGCAAGGACGGCGGAATCTCGGGACCCCTGTAGGCTCGAAGGAGACGTTGACGCATGACTGAGATCCCAGAGCACCTCCGCAAGCGGGCCGAAGAAGCCCGCAAGAAGGCCGAAGCGGACGCCGGCGCGTCCGACGCCGGCGGTGGCGATGCCGCGGAGCAGACGCCCGAACAGGCGGCGGCCGCGTCGAAGATCCCCGCGCACCTCCTCGAGCGCTCGAAGGCCGCCAAGGCCGCGGCCTCCGGCGGTGGCGACTCCGGCGGGGACGCCCCCGCCGGTGGTGGCGGCACCGCCGTCGCGACCGCACCGGCGGCGACTGCCGCGGTGGCCGACAACGGCGGTCCGGTCCCCACCGGTCCCGGCGGCCACACCCAGCGACTGCTCACCGTCGTCAAGTCCGGCTCGATCCAGGACGTCCGGGCCACTCCCCTCGACAAGGTCCACGTGTGGCCGCACCTGCTCGTCGTCGAGTTCGTGGCCGCACTGATCATCACGGCCTTCACGCTGATCTTCTCGATCTTCGTCAACGCCCCGCTGCTCGAGCTGGCCAACTTCAACGCCACACCGAACCCGTCGAAGGCACCGTGGTACTTCCTCGGCCTCCAGGAACTGCTCACCCTGTTCCACCCGATGGTCGCCGGCGTGACGATCCCGGGCATGGGCATGTTCGCCCTGATCCTGGCGCCCTACATCGACCGCAACCCGTCGAACAAGCCGAACGACCGCAAGTTCGTCATCTCGCTGTTCACCGTCTTCCTCATGTTCTGGGCGGTGCTGGTGATCATCGGCTCCTTCTTCCGGGGCCCCGGCTTCCTGTTCGAGTTCCCCTGGAACTCGGGCCTCTTCTTCGAACTCTGATGCGATCTGATCGGAAGGATCGGTAAGTCATGGACACCTCCACCATCATCGCCATCGCCGTCGTCGCCTTCGTGGTGCTGGGTGGCGTCGTCCTCCTCGCCGCCGCACGGCGAAACGAGACGACCAAGGCCATCGGTGCGCTCTCGCGCGAGACCAAGGGGCGCGACGCCGGCGCCACCACGATCTCGGCCCGCGAAGAGGGCAAGGCCACCGCATCGGGCAAGGAACTCGAACTCGCGGCCAAGGTCGAACAGCGCGAGTCGTCGAAGGAACTCGTCACCGCGGGCTCGGCTGCGCCCACCGCCTGGGTCCCGCCGGACCCCGACACGCTCGGCGCCACCCGCCGTCAGTTCCTCAACCGCTCCATCACCGGTTTCTTCGTGATCGGTCTGTCGGGTTTCGGCGCTGCGTGCATCGCCTTCCTGTGGCCCAAGGGCGGCGAGGGCTTCGGCTCGGCCATCCGCGTCGGCAACGTCGACGAGATCATCACCGAGATCCGCGGCAACAACGGCTTCCTCTACAAGCCCGAGGGTCGCATGTGGATCACCGAATACCCGTCCTCGGCGCTCGACAAGGCCCGCAACGTGTACTCGCCGCTCGAGCTCGCCGGCATGGAAGCGGGCGTCATCGCCCTCTACCAGAAGTGCGTGCACCTCGGTTGCCGTGTCCCCGAGTGCGCCACCTCGCAGTGGTTCGAGTGCCAGTGCCACGGCTCGCAGTACAACCAGGTCGGCGAGAAGAAGGGCGGACCGGCGCCCCGCGGTCTCGACCGCTTCGCCATGGAGGTCTCCGGTGGCGTCTTGACCGTCGACACCGGCACCGTCATCCTCGGACCGCCCATCGGAACCAACACCACCGGCCAAGAGGCCGAAGGCCCCCATTGCGGCGGCGAGAGCTCGCACTGACCGGAGCAGAGAACCACCACCATGTCTGAGATGTCCTCACTCCTCCTCGCCGCGAGCACCGTGCAATCGGTCGGCCTCGTCATCGCGCTCGCGCTCGTCGTCGGGTTCCTCGTCTACGCGGCGTTCAACATCAAGGCCGGCCGCGAAGAGGTGGGCGCCGAGATCGAGCTCGCCGCCAACCTCAAGCCGTACCTCGACGACGACGAACTCGAGACCACCAAACTCGACCGCACCCTGACGTTCGGGCTCCTCACGCTCGCCATCGTCGGCATCGGCCTCCCCGCCTACTGGCTCGCCGAGCCGGGCCGCATCGACGGCGCCATCGAGGAGTACGACCGGGTCTTCATCACTCGCGGCGAAGAGCAGTACACCGATGGCTCGGGCTGCAACGCCTGTCACGGCCCCGACGGTGTCGGCGGCGTCGCCCCGTTCACGATCCTCGACGACAACAGCGAGTTCGTCGCCCAGGTCGAATGGAAGGCCCCCGCCCTCGACACGGTGATGTTGCGTTACAGCCGTGAAGAGGTGAAGTTCATCCTCGACTACGGGCGGCCCTTCTCGCCCATGCCCGCCTGGGGTGCCGCCGGCGGCGGTCCCCGGACCGAGCAGGAGATCGAGAACATCATCGACTACCTCGAGTCGATCACGGTCTCCCCGGAAGAATCGGTCGAGGCCGTCGAAGGCGAGTTGGTGCAAGCCCTCGACCTCTCCGGCCCCGGTGACATCGACTACGCCGACCTCGAGACGGGCGAAGCACTGTTCAACCTCGGTCGGGAGAGCGGCTTCGCCGGAGGTGCCTACGCCTGCGGTCGCTGCCACACCCGTGGCTGGTCCTTCAGCCGAGGCACCATCGAGCCCGAAGGTGCCGACGTCGCGGACTACATCGACTATCCCGACGGGTTCGGTGGCTACGGTCCGCGGCTCCAGGGCATCATTCCCCGGCAGTTCGCCTCCGTCGAAGCGCTCGTCGAGTTCCTGACCGTCGGCGCCGAGCGCGGCGTCGCCTACGGCAACAACGGGCTCTCGAGTCAGGGCATGATGCCCGGCTTCGGCACCAACCCGAACACCGACGAGATCGAAGACGGCATCTACGAGAGCGACGGCGGCATGCTGTCGGACGAGATGATCGAGTCGATCGCCCGCTACGTCGCGTCGCTCGAGGAGAGTGCGGCGACGGACGGCGAGAGCCAGAACGAGGAAGACAGCTGATGGACGCCTTCGCGCTCGTGACCGGCAACGTGCTCGCCGGCATCGCCTACGACCCGACCATCCGCGGCATCCTCGCCGTGGGCGTCGGCGTCGTCGTCTTGATGGGGTCGGTGTACCTCCTCCTGGGGACGAACACCGGCAACCGTCTCGGGTTCCTGCTCTCGGCCACCGGCTTCTTCGGCTGGATGGCGATCATGGGTCTCATCTGGTGGATCTACGGCATCGGCATGCTGGGCGCCGCCCCGGCGTGGCATGTCGTCGAGTACAACACCGGCGACACGGCAGCCGCCGTGACCGACGACGTCCGTGAGCTCGACAAGTCGCCGGTCCCCGCCGAACCCGACGAAGTCGCGACGCTCGCCGAGGAGGACCCCGACGCGCTCGACGCCCTCCAGGCCCAGGTCAAGGAAGAGAGCGACGGTTGGCTGCTCCTCGATCCGACCGATGCCGTCCGCAACGAGATCGAAGCGACCGTCGCCGCCGAACTCCCCGGGTGCACCAGCTGCAACTTCGGGATCTCCGAGTCCGACGACTACCTGTCGATCAACGCGTACCAGCGTGGCGGCAAGGAGCGTCTCCCCGAGAACCCCAGCCGCTGGGACCGCATCAAGAACACCGTCGAGACCGCCGTGCAGCTCCAGCATCCGCCTCGCTACGCGATCCTCGAGGTCCAGAAGGTCGTCGAACAAGAGACCGAGCCCGGCCAGGCGCCGCCCAGCCCCGAAGCCGACTCGAGTGAACCGGTGATCTCCGTCGTCATGTTGCGCGACATCGGTGATCTGCGCTTCCCGGCCGCTGTCATCACGGTCTCGTCGACGCTGATCTTCCTGCTCCTGTGCTGGGTCCTGCACCAGCGTGAGCGCATCCTCGAGGCGAACCTCGAACACGCCGAAGCCGTGAAGGCCAGCGTCTGAGATGCTCGGCCAGTACCTCCCCCTGGCGGTCCTGCTGATCCTGGCGGCCGTGTTCGTCGCGGGCAGCTTCGCCACCCGGAAGTTGCTGGCGATCGACCGCATGACCGAGGCCAAGCTGGCCCCCTACGAGTGCGGGATCGTGCCCACCAAGGAACCACCGGAGCGTTTCCCGGTGAAGTTCTACCTGGTCGCGATGTCGTTCATCGTCTTCGACATCGAGATCATCTTCCTGTACCCGTGGGCGACGATCTATCGCCAGCTCGGCCCATACGGTCTGTTCGCGATCGCCCTGTTCTCGGCGCCGATCATCGTGTCGCTGGCGTACGAGTTCTCGAAGGGCGCCCTCGACTGGGGTCCGGTCAAGTCGCAGGTCCGATCGACGATGGTCTCGACCGAGCGCACCACGACGTCGACGGTCCGTCGCGTTGGACTCGACGGCCGTCCCGCCGCGGATGCGACTGCGTCGTCGCCGTCCGAAGCTGCCTAGGAGGCTCGCATGGCTTGGGATCTGAACGAGGGCCTCGAAGGCCTCGACCACAACTTCGTCACCGGCAAGCTCGAAGACCT